>NZ_NUMC01000151.1:0-2531 GCF_002577655.1 Bacillus sp. AFS040349
GAGGTTGTGCGCCCATAAGGACATTTAGAAAATCTGCATTAGCAAAGCAGTAGGGAAATATCACATTCTTTACCCTATCATCAGCCAACTTATCCGTAAGGGAAACCAAGCGGGGAGTGTAGCATGTTGGAAAAGCCATAAGTTGTCTAGTTACCAAGGCACGACTGAATGGCGAGATGAAATTCATAGATAAGGATGAAAGCTGAATTGCTTGAATGATAGCTCAAGGAGGACTACGGGGACCTTCAGCGGGAGGTAACGATTTACGCTGTGCGAAGTATGCATGTTTCTTAAAAACTTCGAGAAATATGAAGTGATACTGCTTTGTCCATCTTCTATATGGAAGAAACGAGTGAAAATCATATCCGAAATTATGAAATGCTATGTTTCTATATGTCTAAATGGGGATTGCCTAAGTCAGAACGCTGTAAATACAGCTATGCATAATGTCCAATTGGATGAAAAATTTCAAGCTGAAAGGCAAGAAAGATGATGCTGAATATCTGATATGGCAACGGAGCTCTCGTAGTAGTCCGAGATAGGGAAAGCCTATTACATGGCGAAGGGGAGCAGTTTATCTAGTTTAATACCAAATTGGGAAGGAGCGTGAGGCTCTATGAGAAATCCAAAAGTAGTGTTAAACAGTCTAACTTCCAAAGCTCAAAATAAAACGTACGTATTTGAACGGTTGTATCGAAATTTGTATAATACCGAGTTTTATCTAGCAGCCTATGCCAAACTCTATTCGAATAAAGGAAGCAATACAAAAGGTGTCAATAATGACACTATTGATGGAATAAGCTTAGAAAGAATCGAGCGTTTGATTGAAAAATTAAAAGAGCAGTCTTATCAACCAAAACCAGCGCGCAGAACATATATCCCTAAGAAAAATGGAAAGCCACGACCTTTGGGTATCCCGACTTTTGAGGATAAATTAGTGCAAGAAGTTGTTCGGAGCATTTTAGAAAGTATTTATGAGCCACAATTCTCAAATCATTCGCATGGTTTTCGACCAAATCGTAGCTGTCACACGGCTTTAAAAGAAATACGTAACACGTTTACAGGTACGAGATGGTTTATTGAGGGTGATATAAAAGGTTTCTTTGACAATATCGACCATCATGTATTAATTGGGCTTTTACGAAAACGTATCAGGGACGAGAAATTAATTAATTTAATTTGGAAATTCCTTAGAGCAGGTTATGTAGAAGAATGGACTTTTCACAAAACTTACAGTGGAACCCCTCAGGGTGGCATAATTAGTCCGTTATTATCGAATATTTATCTGCATGAATTAGATAAATATGTAGAACAATATGCACTGGACTATAACAAAGGTAAAAAGCGCAGACATAATCTTATCTATCATAACGTAGCATCAAAGATTAATCATAGTAAAAGTAAAAATAAACGTGATTGGGAACGGTTAACTGAAGAAGAAAAAGCTGAAAGGCTTAGAAAATTAAAAGCTCTATATAAAGAGTTACAAAGCCATGAGAGCAAAGACCTCTTTGACCCGAACTACCGTCGAATGAAATATGTGAGATACGCTGATGATTTTATTATCGGGGTTATTGGCAGTAATAAAGAAGCTGAACAAATCAAGAAGGATTTAACAGATTACCTAGCAGATAAACTCAAATTAGAATTAAGTGCTGAAAAAACGTTGATAACAAATAGTAAGACAAACGCTAGATTTCTAGGATACGACATTCGAGTAGCAAGAGATTGGCAAAGAATGAAAATGTCAAATGGTACGAAAAAGCGAAAGTTCAACTATCAAACGAAGCTATTCGTACCACATGAGAAATATATCAAAAAACTCATCAATTTAGGTGCATTAAAAATTGGCAGCAACAATGGGTGGAAACCTGTTCATCGTCCGTATCTAGTGCATAACGATGACCTTGAAATTCTTCGTACGTATAATGCGGAAATTGAAGGATTATATCATTATTTTCGTCTAGCAAGCAATGTGCATGTACTTCAATCTTTCCGTCAAACAATGAAATACAGCATGATTAAAACGTATGCCAGTAAATATAAAAGTACCGTTAGTAAAATCATTACAGAATTTTCGATAAACGGGAAATTCGGTATACATTATAAAACGAAGGATGGTCCTAAAATTGCCTTTTTTACGGAACAACGAATGGAAAAGAACTCGGAAATCAATAAACAATCAGTCGATATAATTGAAAATACGTTACTTTACGGTGGCAGAACAAGCCTCATTGAACGCCTCTTAGCTGAAAAGTGTGAATGGTGTGGTGCAGAAAATGTTCCATTAGAAATGCATCATGTCAATAAACTTAAAGATTTAAAAGGTAAGAAACGATGGGAACAAACCATGATTGCAAGAAATCGCAAGACGATTGCCATGTGTGTAAAATGCCACCATGACTTACACAATGGAAAGTTAGATTGATAAATGGAAAGCCGTATACTCTGAGAGGAGTACGTACGGTTTGGAGGGGAGTTCTTGGAAACCTACTTAGGCAACTAAGCAAGGCGCCGGGTTCTTACCCTAC
>NZ_NUMC01000152.1:0-1847 GCF_002577655.1 Bacillus sp. AFS040349
CTGGTGTATTAGATAATAATGTCGAATAGTCTTTAAATAAAAAAAGACCCCAGTGTTCTCCATGTTGTAAGATTAAAGTACCTGACAGGGAACCTCATTCTATCAACCAACACGGAGGAGAAACACATGGGGTTAAAAAACAAAAACTATATTAATAATATACAAGGAAGAAAAGGTAGTCAATTCAGTTCACAACTTAGAGGACTAAATTTAGAAAAAGTTTTAATTGTAGCGATTGATGCGGCAAAGTATTTTCAAAAGGCCCTTATCTGTAATTACTTCGGTGATGTTATAGAAAAACCATTTTTCTTTGGGATAAACGAGGTAGGAATAAAGGATATATGCTCGAGGATTAAAAGGGCGGAAAAAGAACTCCAGGCAGAAAAACTGTTGATTGGAGTGGAAGTTACTGGTCATTATTACGAGGACATTGTAAAAGAATTAAGTAAGTTTGGATATCATGTGACTTTAATAAATGCAGCGACAACTCATGAGGAAAGAGCTAGCGCTCTAAATTGGAGTAAAACAGATGACCTCGATCTTTACGCTATCGCTCATGCCTTAATGCAAAATAAAGGTATGGAAAACAAATTACCAGAAGGTAATTTTCGTAAATTAATGACACTTACTCGTGCAAGAAGAACTGAGGTTCAAAAGCGCTCAAAAACTCGTGTGAAAATACGGACTTTGATGGATCATATCTGGAGAGAGTTTCAAGGATATATTGAAGTGAAAGGTAATGTGCCAAGGAAAAAATTGATTTTTAGTGATTTCTGGGGAAAGTCCTCGTTGATTTTCATGGAACATTACCCCCATCCTTCAGATGTTTTATCTCTTGGACTTAATGGTATTAGGGAAATCTCGCGATTACAAAAATTAAGAATGAGAGAAGATACCATGAATACCCTACTCTCCGTAGCCGAGAATTCTATTGTTAAACCAAAGGAAGATCTGTCTGCAGAATTACTTTTACTTCAACTAGCACTTAGGGATTTAAGGCAATTAAACGAAACAATCATCATTCTCGAAAAAGAAATAGAACGGGTATTACTCCAAACAGAAGGTAGACTTCTATTAACAGTCCCAGGAATAGGGGTAATTACCGCGGCAGAGTTCTTTAGCGAATTAGGTGAAGTTTCTCATTACGAGAATGCCGGCCAACTTATAAAAAAAGCTGGTACAAATCCAATTATTATTCAGTCTGGTGGAACACAAGGATTCTACGGTAAGATCTCTAAGCAGGGAAACAAGCACTTACGATTCATCGTTTATACCGTAGGTAAATCGTTGGCACAACACAATAAAGACTTACGACCTTTCTTTGATAGACTGAGGGAAAGAGGAAAACATGCAAGAAAAGCCTATATAGCTTTAGGGAATAAATTTATCAAAATAGCCTTTTCAATGTTACAACACAAGAAGCCTTATCAGTCTAAACAGCCACAATACAGTTATTTATCAGAAATTAAAAAGAAACTCAACTACACAAAAACAGAAGAGTTTTTAAAAATAGTATTAGCAGCTTAAATCGTAAAAAATGGAGTCTCCTCTTCTAGGATCGAAGGAAAATCGACTTAAGTGCCGGAGGCAAATATGACCTCGAGTGACAGCATGATTTACTTCGTCCTGTAAATGCGAATTGTACGTTAACTATGACTTGTACTAACCAGGTTGCATCCCTACAGAATTGAAGCGAAGTAAGGCTATTATTCAGATCTTAGAAGAGTGAGATTCCAATATAGTGTTTTCTGTCGGTTGTTTACTGTATTTTTTTTACAGAAATACGTTTAGTGTATTTAAGTTGTTCAAAAACTTTAAAATTCTTATTGACATAGTACGCTGTCACT
>NZ_NUMC01000153.1:0-13655 GCF_002577655.1 Bacillus sp. AFS040349
AAGTTTTGACAATACGCTAAATAATATAAGGGGGTTATTATGAAAAACAAATTTGTTTTAATGGGAATTGCAGCCATCATTATTGCGCTTATTTTCGGTGGAATTGCCTATCAGCAGCTAGTTGCAGAAAATATGGATGAGGTGTACTTAAATCTCGCCTATAGCACATTGTGTATGAGTATTGCAGTTTATGTTTGGCATATTAAAGATGAAAAGCAAAAACATAAAAGTGAAAGTTAATTTATTAAAATGAGAGGGAAATCCCCTCTCATTTTTTGTACGTTAAAAGCATAAATCAGCAGCACTGAAAAATTCCGACATAGTGTTCAATTCCTAAGTATTTAGCTTAAGTGCAACTACTCATCACATTTCATCTTGTAGGCTCGCCGGTCAGCGAGTTTTCTACTTGAAAAAGTTTTATGATTATTCTGCTTCTTCTTCAGTTTGTTCAGCGTCTTCTTCGGTTTCTTCAGTACCTTCTTCAGTTTCTTCTACATTTGTTTCTTCTTGTTCAGTATCCTCTGTGTTGTTACATGCAGCCATTAAAAATACAGCAAGTAAAGAAGCTCCAACTTTTAATAATAAACTTTTATTCATTGTCTTTTCCTCCCATGTAACGTTGAGTAATTTATATGTGAACCAGTTGGCTCAACTTAATAATAATGGAAATTTCAGGTGTGCATAGACTTTTTACAGAATCTGTACATGATCTTAAAAAATTAAAAATGAATTAAAAATTCATTAATGATCTTTACAGTAATTTATTGTAAAACTAGTTCAATCGATACTTCAAATCCCTCTTCAATCAGACTGTGGTAGGACAGCTCTTCGTTTATTCATCGTCTACATAATTTCATCTTAAATGGAAAAAATGATGGTAGTTCTTATGCAAAGGAGAGATAAGGTTGAAAAACAAAAATAAAAAATTAAGTTATGAATCAGATGGGAAAATGGGGAAGAAAGATGAGAAATCCTCAAAAAATGAAAAAAAAGAAGACCCGATGTTTTTTAATATGACTCAAAATAGTGAGTGAAGAAAAAGTGGAATAGATCTGATCATAAAAGATTCTATTCCACTTATTTTCGTTATGTTAGTAAGACTGATTAATCTGTGCTCTTTTAATAAATGATATTTCGTCTTCAATTAGACCACAAGTACCGCACTGTACTCGATAATTAGGACCTTTATATGAAACATGGAACGGATCTAAATTTGACTGCTGGAGCTCTTCTACTATATCTCCTGTTTGTGGGTTTAATTTAACCGGTTTTGCAAGTTGTTCAATAATATTAAACCTGGTTCTATTTGTTTTACAATTTGGGCATAAATATGGTGAAGACATTATTCTGACCTCCGTAATAATTCTTATTTTCTTTAGTATGTATAAATTATTTTTTTATATGTAAAAACGCTGTAGGTTTGGAAGTTCCTCTCAAACCTACAGCGTTTAATAAATATACACTATTCTTTTAATAGTTTTTTAAATAAGATAATGAAGTTTGCAATATCTTCATCACTAAAATCATTAAACTTTTCTAACAAAAAGTCTGTTTTCTTTTTTTCATATTGCTCAAGAATGTTTTTCCCATTCTCCGTTAAATGAATATCAACAATTCTACGGTCTTTGACAGAACGAACACGTTCAATCCAATTTTTTTCGATAAGAGAGTCAGTTACTGCTGTAATATGAGAAGCAGAAACATTTAGTATTTTGGATAAGTCAGATGACTTTTTTGGGCCAAGTTCGTACAAAGTTTTTAAAATGAAAAATTCATTTCTAGACATTTCATTATCATAAACTTGGTTCATTTCGTGACGAGTTTTCTTATACACATCACGCATTAGGGCTTCCATCTCATACATCTTTTCTTGACGATTATTCAACCTAGTTTCCTCCGTACTATCAAAGTATCCTTTTAATAAGACTAAGGAATGTTATAGAATGTGTCAAGGTTTATTAAAGAAAATGATGTTGGAAGATAATAAAGAGACTTTCCATAAAAAGCTGTTTACTTTCTAAGTTTTATTGCATGATATATAATAGAATTCATTAGTTAATAGGAGGGAAGTAATCGATGAATAAGCACAAGTTGGAACTCGCTACATTTGCTGGTGGTTGCTTTTGGTGTATGGTCCAGCCCTTCGATGAGTTACCAGGTATCGAAAGTGTTATTTCAGGCTATACCGGGGGAAATAAGGAAAATCCTACATATGAGGAAGTTTGTTCAAATACAACAGGGCATCTTGAGGCTGTACAAATTACGTACAATCCTGAAATATTTCATTATGAAAAGCTGTTAGAATTATTTTGGCAACAAATTGATCCAACTGATTCAGGCGGTCAATTTTTTGATAGAGGAGAATCTTATCAAACAGCTATTTTCTATCATACAGAAGAACAGAAGAAGTTGGCAGAAGCCTCAAAAGAGACATTGGAAAAAAGCGGAAGATTTTCGAAACCTATCGTTACAATGATTCTTGAGGCAAAACCATTTTATCCTGCGGAAGAATACCATCAGGACTTCTATAAAAAAAGTACCGGTCGTTACAAACAATATCGAACAGGATCTGGTAGAGATCGATTTATACAAGAGCATTGGAATGGTAATAACAAAGAAGATTTAAAATCTACTTTATCTCCTATGCAATATGAAGTTACTCAAAACAATGGAACAGAACCTCCTTTTCACAATGAGTTTTGGAATCATGTAGAAGAAGGTATTTATGTAGACATTGTTTCCGGAAAACCGTTATTCAGTTCAAAAGACAAATATGACGCAGGATGTGGGTGGCCTAGTTTCACAAAACCGATCCAAGACTTTGAAGTTGTCGAGAAAATGGATACAACGCATGGAATGATTCGTACAGAGGTTAGAAGTAAAACAGCTGATTCACATTTAGGTCATGTATTTGATGATGGACCAGGTCCTAATGGGTTAAGATATTGTATTAATTCGGCTGCTTTAAGATTTATCCCAAAGGATAATTTAGAAAAAGAGGGGTATGGTAAATACGCTCAGTTATTTGATAAATAGTGAAAAAGGCTGAATGATGTTCAGCCTTTTTCTAGTATAGACACTTTTGTATTCTTTGTATAAAATGGGAATAAAATAGAAGAGGAGGAGTAGAGCAGATGTCAGTATTAGGCTTTGAGCATGTTGGAATACAAGTGGAAAATATTGAAAGAAGCATTACATTTTACAAAGATGTAGTTGGTCTTGATTTGCTTGATCAGTTTTTACATACAGATGGGAATATGAAGCTAGCATTTTTAGGTGTGGGAGGCAATATTATTGTTGAACTTATAGAAGGATATAATCCTAATTTACCTGATGAAGGAAAGGTTCATCATATTGCTTTTCAAGTTGATAATATTGAGAAAGAAAGAGATAGATTACGTGCGGCAAACGTAGAATGGATCTTTGAAGAGATCACAGAGTTGCCAAATGGAGCAAAGTATATTTTCTTTAGAGGTCCAGAAAAAGAATGGATCGAATTTTTTGAACGTTAAAGAAAGGAAACCGGGCCTTGGATGCAGCCTGGTTTTTTGCTTTTTATTTTAAAATTAGTTTTTTACCTAAAAATGGGCGAATGCACATACGATACAACCCACCCATGACATAAAGTAAAGGGAAATCTAAATTCAAATGAGGAGTGAATCAATATGCATTGCTATTATGATCATGGATACCCACACGCTGGTGGATACGGTTATGGAAATAGCTTCGTATTAATCGTTGTTTTGTTCATTTTATTAATCATCGTTGGTGCAGCTTACATTCACTAATCTCTATTAAAAGGAGCTCCGATGTGAGCTCTTTTTTATATATAAGGTGAATCATAATATAACTGAAGTGTAAACCTATATTAGGAAATATTATGCTCAATATGTTAACTGTAATGTTAAAATGGTTGACATTATAACAACCATTCATTACCATTAATATAAGTAATCTAAGGGGGAATGTTAAAATGAATTGGGAATTATTGGCCGACGATGTGATTAATGGAAGAATTTTAACCAGAGAAGAAGCAAAGTCAATTTTAATGTGTGATGATGATGACTTGTTATTGCTATTAAATGGTGCATTTAAGATTAGAAAACATTATTATGGAAAAAAAGTAAAGCTTAATATGATCATCAACACTAAATCAGGATTATGTCCTGAGAATTGTGGTTATTGTTCACAATCAGTTGTTTCAAAAGCACCAATAGAGAAATATAGAATGCTAGATAAAGAATCTATTTTAAAAGGTGCAGAGCAAGCTCATAACCTAAAAGTGGGAACATATTGTATTGTTGCAAGTGGCCGGGGACCAAGTGATAAGGAAGTTGATCATGTAACATCTGCTGTTGGTGAAATAAAGGACAAATATGGATTGAAAATTTGTGCATGCCTAGGTATCTTAAAACCAGATCAGGCAAGGCGTTTAAAAGAAGCCGGAGTAGATCGTTATAATCATAATATAAATACATCAAAAGAACATCATTCTTCTATCACAACTTCACATACATACGAAGATCGTACGAATACAGTTGAGTTGGTAAAGCAAAGTGGTATTTCACCTTGTTCTGGTGTAATTGTTGGAATGCGTGAAACATTAGATGATGTGGTGAATATGGCATATAGTTTAAGAGAATTAGATGCAGATTCAATCCCTGTAAACTTTTTACATGCAATAGATGGTACACCTCTTGAAGGGACAAATGATTTAAATCCTAGATATTGTTTGAAAGTACTAGCTTTATTTCGATACATAAACCCAACAAAAGAAATTAGAATTTCTGGTGGACGTGAAGTGAATTTAAGGTCTCTACAACCACTTGGCTTATATGCAGCAAATTCCATATTTGTAGGAGATTATTTGACAACAGCTGGACAAGAAAGCACTGCAGACCATAAAATGCTCAAGGATCTTGGATTTGAGATAGATTTTCAGTATGAAGAAATGAGTGTTTAAAATTTACCGGAACTAAACCACAGTAAATCTGCTGTGGTTTTACTTGTTATATTAGTTGAGGGTTTAAGAAGATCACTTTTTAGTTAAGGGAGAAATATAATCGAGGCTTGATTAAAGTTCTTCAGTTGTATTATCCTAGTCTTTAATAAGCAAAAACAACGGGGGAATACCAGATGAAGTCCTTTTATCATTATTTAATGAAATATCGTCATCCAAAACCAAAGGATGAGTTATCTAAATTTGCCAATGATGCGTATCTTGATCATGCCTTTCCAAAGACAACTGATAGTTATGATGAGCTAAGTTCTTATTTGGAGATGAACGGTCATTATTTACAAAGTATGTCAGTTTTCGACGATGCCTGGGATCGTTATCAAAATGAAATTTTAAGAAGAATATAACTAAAAGGACAAAGATGAACTAAGCTCATCTTTGTCCTTTTAGTTTTCGTTGTAAAAAACTATCCATGACGAATTTTAAGTTTCAGCATATACTATCTTATCCTTACAATCACGACAAAGGAGAGATGAAAAATGAAAAATAAAAACAGACCAAAATTTAAAATAGGGGATATTGTCGTGATTATTATGTATGGAACTGTGGGTACCATAACAAAGCTCCATTTTGTTGATCATCAATATGCGTACGAAGTGAATCATGGTGATATTTTGTATTATGAAAATGCCCTTCAATTATTTTCTGATTATGAAGGATCTCTTATTGAGACAGAGAAAATAAATATTGATGTTCACTATCAAATAGGTGATATTGTTTTAGTTAAAGGATACGGAAGCTCTTTATTTCGCATTGTAGGTGTGAGAACAGAAGTGTGGAGATATGCCGAAGATGGGTGGGAAGAACTAACATATGAATTAAATCGCATGTCTGATGGAGAATGGTTAGAAGCTACTGAAGATGAAATGAGCCTAATGATCAGCAATCAAGAGGCTGAGTCTTTTATGCAGCAGCTTCATTTGCATAATACGATTTCAGACGAAAGTCGATATTATGCATCAATGATTCATAGTTACATTGGTCTCGAGTCAACAAAACAACCTGTTGAAGAAGAAAATTATAAAAAGCTAATTGATGAAATGCTTGATATCTATAACGATTATGAAACCTTATATAAAATGTTTCATGATGAAGAATACAAAGATATGATGAACTTAATTTTAAAGAGCTTATATAGATATAAAGAATAGTTTATAAGGCCAAAGAGATTATGAGATAAATAAGGTAAGGAACACAGAAAAAGACCATTCCATAAAATAATGTTTTTAAAGAATTTTCTAAAAGAGAATCAAAGCCTTTCCCATCAATAAAATCTAGTACACGTTCTTTCGAATTTTGTTGTTTCTTTTCACTATAGTCTGAAGTATATTGGATGTCTTTTAACATATCGATTACCGCCCCTTTTTTAAGCTTGTCCACTTAAAACTAACTATATGTTTTTACTTTATATTTATTCCAGTTCATTTTATAAAGTCTTATAAAAAAATATTCATTGATTTGCATATGTCCCTTTAAATGGACATAAAAAATAGAAGGGGGGCGATATTGTGAAGGAAATAGAAGTAATTATTGATACTGAGGAGATTGCTGAGTTCTTTTACAATGAGCTCACAAAAAGAGGGTATGTTCCAGGTGAAGAAGAACTTGGAGAACTTGCAGATATAACATTCGATTACCTTCTTAACAAATGCATTATCGATGAAGATTTAGACTATGAAGAGAATGAATAGGAAGAATACTAGAGAGGCTGACATGAATTTTACATGTCAGCCTTTTTTATTATGTTAATAGTTCCTTCATTGTTGACAATGCTTTAATGAGCATTAAATCATGGTTTACATTCTTAGTGATAACTTGAAATTCAATATTTAAGGGGTTATTAAATTTCTTTATTTGTGAAAAGTCTATATACCAATCTTGGTATTTTGGAAAAGTGTGTGGAACATCCTCCCAAGCCTTAGCTAGTGGTGGGCTGTAAATTTTAGGATCGTCCATTATGTTATTGGTGAAAATATGTGGCCAATAATCATGACGTGAAGCTGTATGTTCATGTTTAGTAGCAAACTGAGAAAATGAAGAAAGCCAATTTTTTGAAAAAAGGATGCTGTATAGTTTTTTACCAGTATCTATTCTTGTCTTAACAGAAGAAAAATCATGAACTTCTAAACCTGCTAATGAATGCTTATTTAAAAAGCGGTAGCGTTTAAAAGGAAAAAGAACATGTGTGAATCCTAATTTTTCCTGAAGCAAATACATAAACGAAAGGAGAACAGTTTTTTTTATGAAAGGAAGTGTCATTAAGTGTTTTTCAACATAATGCTGTTCATTCGTTATTAATGCATATGTTAGCAGTGAAGATTGTTGTGAAGTAAAGAAGAATTTCCAAATTGGTATCATGAACTTAGAAACATGAAACGAAGGTAATAAATGGGAATAATCAGTAGAATCTTCTTTGCTTTTTTTATAGAGTAATAGCTGTGGAAAGGCATCATGAAAAATCAGGGCATTTGCTCTTTCTAAAAAATGAAACAGAATTGTTTGTTGCTTGCTATCAACGAAAGATTCAAGTAAAGGACTTTTCAAATCGGTCATATTGTATCCACCATTGCGAGAAACCATATGCGCAAGAAAAGCCCAATGAATCTCTGGATGTTGACGATAAAATGTTAAATATGCATTTGTTCTAGTAAGATTATTTTTATTATTAATTTTTGTTTCATTAGAAATAGTGTTGATTATTTTTCTTTCTTTTTGTGTAATAACAAAAGGAGAAGATTCTTTCAATATATTCTTTAGTTGCTGCTCAAGAAACCGGTCGTTTGCTTTTTTATTTCTAATTTCTTCATTCATAATTAAACCGTCCTTTAAGTTTAGGCTGTTTATTACAGTAGTTGTAGTTGAGTTAATTTTATAATAATGACTCTTAAATCAAAAAACGAACATCTTTCTTCATCCTGAACTTGTTAATAAACAATACACGGATGAAAACACTAATAAAGGTGAAATTCATACGTTTTTTGGTAACAAATGATACATTATGAAATGGATTCAGTTAAATTCCTATATTATTTGTATGAAATTTATGAAACCTTTGTTCTTTTTTGTCGTATATACTAATGAGCTATAATAAAAATAAAATTTTTAGAAAGAGGGATTTAATATGTTAAAGAAAATCCTTAAATCTTTATTATCTTCAAGTAAACATTCACATTCATACCGAAGAAGCTACAGTTCGAGTGATTTTAAAAGAAGAAAATCTCATCATTATCATCCGTCAAAGTATGGGCACCAACATTACAAAAGAAAGCATAAATCAAGTGGTTTTTTTAGTTCATATAGTAGCTAATGAACAAGTTCACCAAAAAGTGGATTGAACTAACAGAGCAACCATTAAAAGCTCATCAAATTGTAAATGAAAGATATATCATTAAGAATCTTTTAGGCAAAGGTAGCTATGGGTTCACATATTTAGTGAAAGATGAAGAAAATCAGAATAAAGTGCTAAAGCAATTACGGAAATATAAAATGCTCGAAAAGTCTGGGGAAGAATCTTTTAAACATGAAGTCACTATTTTAAGAACTTTAAATGATTCTTCTATTCCAGCTTTTTATGATGAATTTATAGAAAATGAAAAACATTTTATTGTGATGGAATATAAAAAAGGAAAAACATATGAAGATTTAATTTTTATAGAAAATATGACATTTTCAGAAGAAGAAGCATTGAAAGAGCTTTATGACGTACTTGTATTAGTAAAATTGTTTCATGATATTGGATGGGTTCACCGTGACTTACGTATTCCTAATATCTTGAAAAATGAAGAAGAAAAGTACATTATTGATTTTGGTCTGGCTAGATTCATAAATGATAATCATTCTGAACAATTTGATTCTTTAGAGAAAAAGTTGTTTCGAGAAGTTTCATTTAAAAGTGATTTTTATGCATTAGGTCATTTTCTTTTATTTTTACTTTATTCCTCATATCAACCGAAAACTAGGGAAAAAAGATCATGGGAAGAAGAGTTGGATATTACAGACCATACAAAAAGAATTCTACGTAAAATGCTCCAATTAGATGAACCATATGATGAAATCAATCAAATTATGAAGGATATAAGAGGGTCATAAAATGAGGAGGAATCAGGATGTCATTTTTTAATAAAATACTGGCAAGTGTTGGAGTTGGTTCTGCAAAGGTTGATGCTAAACTTTCTAAATCATCCATCATGATTGGTGAAAAAGTAGAAGGAGTTATTGATGTACAAGGTGGAAATGTAGAACAAGCAGTTGATGAGATCTATTTAACAGTCAACACAAATTATGAAAAAGAACAAGATGATCGCGTAATCAATAAGCATGCCGTGATCGCAACCATTAAGTTAAATGAACCGTTTGTAATTATGCCTGGAGAAACTAAAACATTCCCTTTCCAAATTGAAATGCCATTAGACACACCGGTTAGTGTAGGTTCATCACAAGTATGGATTCAAACAGGTGTGGACATAAAAGGTGCTTTTGATCCACAAGATCGAGATATTGTGACAATTTTACCTAATAATATGATGGATCAGATTTTAAATGTTATGAAAGAATTAGGTTTTTCCTTAAGAAAGGTCAAAAACGAAGAGGCTTCATTTAAATTAAGAAAAAGATTACCGTTTGTACAAGAATTTGAATTTATTCCAACAACGGGTTCGTATTATGGAAAATTCGATGAAGTGGAAGTTTTGTTTTTCTTAATTGATGATCATAAAATAGAGGTTGTAGTAGAAGTCGACCGCCGTGCAAGGGGCCTTGCTGGTCTTTTTTCAGAAGCACTTGATTTAGATGAATCGATTATTAAATTTACAATAGAAGAAAATGAACTGCATCAAGTAAAAAACATTTTTAAGGAAATTCTAGAAAATCATAGTTAGAAAAGGAAAACTATTGGAACAGAATAAAGTTCCAATAGTTTTTGGCATGTATTTACGCTGTTACATTATTTAATAATGTTTCTATATCCTGCTCCATGTCAATAGGATCTGTTGTACATTCAAAACGTTTTACAACGTTACCTTCCTGGTCAATTAAGAATTTTGTGAAATTCCATTTAATTGAGTAATTATCTGTTAAATATTCTGGGTGTTTTTCATTTAGTAACGGAATTAGTATTTTTGCAACAGGATGGAAAGGATTGAATCCCTCAAAAGGTTTACTTTGTGATAGATAATCGAATAATGGGTGAATGTTTTCATCTCTTACATCTATTTTTTGGAATAATGGAAAACTAACACCATAGTTTAATAGACAGTTCGCTTGAATGGCGTCATTTGAATCAGGTTCTTGGTTATCAAATTGATTACAAGGGAACCCTAATATTACAAAATCTTTTTCTTTATAGCGATTGTACAGCTTTTGTAAGTCTTCATATTGATATGTAAATCCGCATCTACCTGCAGTATTAACAACTAATAATACTTTTCCTTTATAGTCTTCAAGAGATCTTTCCGTTCCATTCATTGCTTTCGCTGTAAAATGATATATACTCATAAACAGTCCTCCAAGATTAATAGTTATTTTTCCCTATGAAATTTGACTCATTTTTATTATACATGAATAGTTTCATCATTTAAAAGAAATTCATTCAAGCTAACTAACTTTATATATATTAATAAAATATAAAAATTTACCGATAGAATAATAGTGTAGGTAATTTGTTTTAAAAAAATGTAACAATTAGGTAGAAAATATCGTTATATGTATATTAAACTATTCTTATTTAAACTCTAACTTATAGTTGCATTTACATGTTTAAGTTTTAAAGTATGTTAAGTAGAGCACTTTTGCAAAAAGGGGAAAAAGAAATGGACGAGAAAAAGGCATCTTTATCAAGGGTAACCAATCGAAGGAAACGAAGAAGACTTAAAAAGGTTTATAGAAGAATACTTCTTGGCATTATTTTTATCATAATAGTAAGTTCTGCATATTCACTGCTAAAACCAGAAAAATCAGCAGTTGTAACGACATCTGAGCATGAAGGAAAAGAGAGTGTTATATCTGAAAAACAACTAGTGGAAGTGCCAAGTGATGTAGATGCGTCAATAAAAATTAGTGCTGCTGGTGATTTTACACTAGGAATGGATGAGAATTTTGAGTATAATGGTTCATTTGTTCATACAGCTTCTACGAATGGTCTGTCTTACTTTTTAGAAGGACTTAATGATGTTTTTAAAAAAGATGACCTTACTACTGTAAATTTAGAAACAACCTTAACGAATGCAACAGAAAAAGCTGAGAAAACATTTCGTTTTAAAGGAGATCCTGAATATGCCCAAATACTAAAACTTGGTGGAATTGAGGCAGTCAATTTAGCAAATAATCATATTTTTGATTATAAGCAAAAAGGATATGAAGATACAATAGAGGCTTTAAAAGAGAGAGATGTTGGTTATTTTGGTTATGAAAATCAATTTATAACAACCATTAAGGAAGTTAAAATCGGTGCATTGGGTTACGAAGGATGGGAGGATACCGAAGAAATCCGCTCAACGATCGAGAAAGACATACAGTCTTTAAGAGAGCAGGGAGTTCAAATTGTGTTGATCCACTTTCATTGGGGTGATGAGAAACACTATGTTCCAAATGAGGATCAAAAATCACTTGCAAGATTTAGTGTAGATGCTGGAGCAGACTTAATATTAGGTCATCATCCACATGTTTTACAAGGAATTGAGGAGTATAACGGAAAGTTTATTGTTTACAGTCTAGGTAACTTTATGTTTGGCGGAAATAAAAACCCTTCTGACAAGGATACATTTGTTTTTCAGCAAACGTTTCATATAGAAAATGGTGAACTTAGTGACAAAAAAGAAATTAATGTGGTTCCGTTTTCGATCTCATCTGTTTCATCTCATAATGATTATCAACCAACTTTATTAAGTGGGGGTGAATATGAGAGAGTTAAGGATAAAATCATTCATTATTCCAATCAAGTGAAGGGATCTGACTGGATCGTTTATGATACAGAAGAAGAAGTTACAGAATAAATTCCAAGACAGGAGAGCTTCATTGCTTTTCTGTCTTTTTGTTATAATAATTAGCTTTATTACTATCCTTTTTCAAAATATAATATCTTTTAACAAAATGAATAATTAAGGTATAATAGAGTTTAGTGATTATATTTAAAGAATTACAATATATAAGTTTTTTATTGATTTAACGTTGAAAGTGAGTGTTTTTAATGGGTCGTAAATGGAATAATATTAAGGAAAAGAAAGCTTCTAAAGATGCAAATACTAGTCGTATTTATGCAAAGTTTGGTCGGGAAATATATGTTGTAGCAAAGCAAGGTGAGCCAGATCCAGAAGCTAACCAAGCATTAAAAGTTGTTCTTGAACGTGCGAAGACATATAGTGTACCAAAAACAATTATTGACCGTGCAATCGAAAAAGCAAAAGGTGGAACCGAAGAAAGTTATGATGAGCTTCGATATGAGGGATTTGGGCCAAATGGTTCAATGGTCATCGTTGATGCTCTTACAAATAACGTGAACCGTACAGCTTCAGATGTTCGTGCTGCATTCGGAAAAAACGGTGGAAATATGGGTGTTAGTGGGTCTGTAGCTTATATGTTTGATGCAACTGCTGTTATTGGGGTTGAAGGAAAAACAGCTGATGAGGTTTTAGAACTATTAATGGAAGCAGACGTTGATGCAAGAGATATTCTAGAAGAAGATGATTCAGTTATCGTATATGCAGAGCCTGATCAATTTCATGCAGTACAAGAAGCATTTAAAGGTGTTGGTATAACTGATTTTACAGTTGCTGAACTAACGATGCTTGCGCAAAGTGATGTAACACTATCAGATGATGCAAAAGCTCAATTTGAAAAGTTGATTGACGCGTTAGAAGATTTAGAAGACGTAAAACAAGTCTTCCATAATGTAGATTTAAGTGAATAAGTAATATTCCAAACCTTCGTTTCTATATTACGAAGGTTTTCTTTATTTGGATTGCTATTTAAATGCTTAAATATATCGAAATATTTTCAAAAAGAAGACCACGAAAAAGACCGATAATAGCAACGCTCTAATAGGATAAATAAAATGAAATCGAATCATTGGGAACATAATTGTGATAAAAAGAAGTGACCATGCTAAGTTCCACCCATGATGATAGGTTAGAATTTCTGTTATCCTTCCAATCCATTCTCCAACAAAAAAAATTAATACCCAACGTAATATATAAAGAAATTTCTTTAAAGGAAGCGTAGGATAATTTGATAAAAAGATAAAAGCAATAAGAGGATTAATAACTAAATTATGTAAAAAGTGAACATTCATATGTGAAATAAAAGGACCTGTTTCTAACTCCCAAAGATGGTAATAGGTATGTGAAATATATTCATATATAAAGCTAGCCAATGACATATACAGCATTGTTGGATAATATTGCTCCCAGTTATTCCACTTGGCTTTTTTAATAGCTAGATATAGAACAAAGGATAAAATTAGGAAGTGCATATAATTACTCCTTAAATCATACTGAATCTTATTATCTACCTTATATTTACAAATAATACCATTTAGTGGTATCAACTATTTTTTTGAGACATTTTACCTATTTGTTTCTTTGAAAAATGCTATTTACATTAACGTAACGTAAGGCTTTATGATTTTTAGGTAGTGTCAAAAGAT
>NZ_NUMC01000154.1:0-3082 GCF_002577655.1 Bacillus sp. AFS040349
TTATTTTCACAGAAAAAAAGTCTCTAAAACCCACAAACCACTATTTGGCAGGGAAGGTTTCAGAGACTTAAACTTAATTGTAGAAATCAATTATTTCATATATTTTTCGTTTCCTTATTTTCAACAACCTCATATTTCCCCTTATTCATATGATAATAGAAATACGCTCCTATTAAAACCCAACCAGCAACCATTACCCATTCATATGGCCAAACTAGTGCAGCAGGCATTCCTGGCATGTATAACAATATAAATCCTAAACTTAAAAAGAGAGCAATCCAACCCACTGCATTTTGCTTTCCAGCCTTAAACGGACGGTCCATGTTTGGTTCTTTTTTACGCAAAATAATAAAGGATAAAGCGACTAAAAAGTAGGCAACAACGATTCCAAGTCCCCCAGCATCAACAATCCATACGAGTGCTGGTCTTCCTAATAATGGTGCTAATGTTGCTAAAGCACCAAGAAAAATGACTGCATTAGAAGGTGTTTTGTATTTTGGATGTAAATATCCAAACCAAGCAGGCAGCATTCCCGAGTTTGCCATAGCATAAATAATACGGCTACCTCCGATAATAAATGCATTCCAGCTGGTAACAATTCCACAGATTCCTCCGAATATTAAGATATTTGCGAAAATTTTTGACCCAAATACAGCTGCCATTGCGTCAGCAGTCGCTAATTGTGTCATACTTAATGCCTCTTGATCAAGTGCCATAGACACGCCAAAAGCAATAGCCAAGTAGAAAACAACCGCACAGCCTACAGAAAAAATAAGAATCTTCCCAATATCTTTTGCCGGAATATTTGCTTCTTCAGCAACTTGTGGGATAACATCAAATCCAACAAAAAGAAATGGTACCATGATGAGCACAGTCATGATCCCCCCAACTCCACCCGTGAAAAGCGGCTGAAGATTTTGCGGATCTCCATTTGTCCCTGCGCCAAATATAAGCAATATCCCAATTCCAACGATAAAAACAGTTAAAACAACCTGCATAAACGCTGCTGGCTTTAATCCAAAATAATTAAGGGCCGTAAGTAATATCGCCCCAACAGAGCCAATTAATACCCAGGTCAGATAAACATCCCATCCACCTATTGTCCATAAGTAACCAACCTGATAGTTAGGAAGTAAATAATCTATAACTGTTGGAAGGGCAACAGCTTCAAACGTAACGACTGATACATATCCTAATGTGATTGCCCAAGAGGCAATAAACGCGGCTTTGCTTCCCATTGCCCGCTCAACATAATGATGCTCTCCTCCTACTGCAGGCATTGCAGATGCGAGTTCAGCATAGGTCAGCCCGACAAAAGTTACGAGTAATCCCCCTATAATAAATGCTATGATTGCTCCAGCGGAACCTGCAGATACGATCCAATTTCCAGAAAGTACAACCCATCCCCAACCGAGCATTGCACCAATGGCTAAAAATAACACATCAACCTTTGTTAAAACCTTTTTCAGCTCTTTTTCTTGTTTCATCTCCTTCATCCTCTCGTTCTATGTAATTTGCTGAATATAAAAGTGGTATTTAGCCTTATCTTATAGTCTAGTTTCTTATATGTATGGCTTAATGCCCGAATTCCAGCGGGCATTAAGCATAGTCATTATTTTCACGCCTGATTAAAAACAACTAACTTCTGCTCAGTCATTTCTTCAATCGCATATTTTACCCCTTCGCGTCCAACTCCACTTTCTTTTACACCACCATATGGCATATGATCAACACGGAAAGTCGGGATATCATTGACCATAACCCCCCCAACATGTAGCTTTTTCGTTGCCATGAGAGCTGTATGGATATTGTCTGTATAAATTCCTGCCTGTAACCCGTATCGTGAATCGTTCACATAGTTGATGGCCTCCTTAACAGAGCTTACCTTGTTAATCAGGACAATTGGTGCAAACACCTCTTGACACGAGACTTTAAGCTTAGCATCAACATCAGTTAAAATGGTTGGCTGCAATACATTCCCCTCAGCATCTCCACCAGTTAATATCTTTGCTCCCCCTTGCTTCGCTTCTTCAATCCAAGCTAGAGCACGGTCAACATCACTAGGACTGATTAATGCTGAAACATCTGTGTTAGGATCAAGTGGATCACCTATTTTGAGTTGCTTTGTTGCTGCCACCATTTTCTCTACAAATTGCTCATACAATGATTCATGAATATAAACACGCTGCAACGAAATACAAACCTGACCTTGGAAGGAAAAAGCCCCCATCACACAGCGGTCAATGATTTTATCAAGTTCAACACCTTGATCAATAATTACTGCTGCATTTGAACCAAGCTCCAATGTCACTCGCTTTAAGCCCGCTTTATTACGGATACCAATTCCTACCGCTGGACTTCCAGTGAACGATATTTTTTTCACCCGATCGTCTTTAACGATTTTTTCCCCAACAACAGAACCCTTACCAGTGACAATATTTAAAGCACCATCAGGTAAACCAGCTTCTTTGAAAATATCTGCTAAAAATAAGGATGATAGCGGTGTTTGTTCTGCTGGTTTTAACACCACTGTGTTTCCTGATGCAATCGCTGGACCGACTTTATGCGCAACTAAATTCATTGGGAAATTAAATGGTGTAATTGCACCAATCACACCGATCGGCTCACGAACTGTATAAGCAATCCTGTTTTCTCCACCAACAGCAGCGTCAAGTGGTATTGTTTCTCCATGAATGCGTTTCGCTTCCTCTGCCGAAAATTTATAGGTTGCAACAGTACGATTCACTTCACCAAGAGCTGTTTTATATGGTTTTGCGGCTTCTGCAGAAATGATTTTGGCCGCTTCTTCTGCACGTGCTTCAATGAGATTTGCCACTTTTTCTAAAATAGAAGCCCGCTGATGTGCAGGCATTTCAGCCATGATTTCATTTGTTTGATAAGCTGCAGCAATTGCTTTATCTACATCTTCTTCTGTTGCAGAAGCAATTTCACCAATTTTTTCATTACTGTATGGGGAAAGTAAGTCTTTGTAAGATTCTGTTTCAATCCATTCTCCATTTATAAATAATTGTTTTTTCATTTATATCCTCCTTATCGTTTTACCGTATTGTCAAAACTTCTA
>NZ_NUMC01000155.1:0-1386 GCF_002577655.1 Bacillus sp. AFS040349
CCTCGGCACCAACGTTTTTTCGCGTCAGCGAAAATAACGCACATTAATCCAAAAACTTTTAAAACTATGCGCCCGTAGCTCAATTGGATAGAGCGTTTGACTACGGATCAAAAGGTTAGGGGTTCGACTCCTCTCGGGCGCGCCAGTTTTAGTTATCAAGTACGGGAAGTAGCTCAGCTTGGTAGAGCACTTGGTTTGGGACCAAGGGGTCGCAGGTTCGAATCCTGTCTTCCCGACCATCATTAAATATTGGGGCCTTAGCTCAGCTGGGAGAGCGCCTGCTTTGCACGCAGGAGGTCAGCGGTTCGATCCCGCTAGGCTCCACCAAATTTATAAGTAACAAACAATGATTATGGCGGTCTAGCTCAGCTGGCTAGAGCGAGCCGTAAACATCTTGAATAATCTCCATTGTAGGCTTGTGAGGAATGTGTCTGGAAGAGACATGACGAACATGGTTTTTTACAATGAGCGTATTGTAACTATGGCGGTGTAGCTCAGCTGGCTAGAGCGTACGGTTCATACCCGTGAGGTCGTGGGTTCGATTCCCTCCGCCGCTACCATTTTCACAAACGACCAATAGGTCACATATGTTTTTGGAGGAATACCCAAGTCCGGCTGAAGGGATCGGTCTTGAAAACCGACAGGGGTGTCAAAGCCCGCGGGGGTTCGAATCCCCCTTCCTCCTCCATATAATTTATTATATTTTTATCATCGCGGGGTGGAGCAGTTCGGTAGCTCGTCGGGCTCATAACCCGAAGGTTGCAGGTTCAAATCCTGTCCCCGCAACCAATTTCAGTTGACGATGCTACGTCGAGTAATCATCTAAGCAAGTCAATATAGTAGTGCTGTTAAGTGCAACCAAAAAAATGTAATGTAATATGAATATTAAAATATTATGTTAAGGTAAGTTATTTTCACTACGTGAAAAAACTCTGGTCCGGTAGTTCAGTTGGTTAGAATGCCTGCCTGTCACGCAGGAGGTCGCGGGTTCGAGTCCCGTCCGGACCGCCATTATTGCCGTAAACTAATTTGGCTAGGTAGCTCAGTTAGTAGAGCACGTTCGAATATGCTTCTCTGAATAAAACTTCAGCGTACTCATCGAGCTGCTTCTTGAATAATCCTTCTTAGATGAGGACGATCTACTAGTTAAAAAAACTAGTAGAATACTTATAAGTTATAGGTATAAATAATTTATACGTAAAGAGCATTCCTTTATCATGTTTATTAATACTAACTAATTATTCGGCTCGGTAGCTCAGTTGGTAGAGCAATGGACTGAAAATCCATGTGTCGGCGGTTCGATTCCGTCCCGAGCCACCTTTATCTATAATGATGCCTGTAGCTCAATTGGTAGAGCACGATCGACTACGCTTCGAAGCTTTTGCT
>NZ_NUMC01000155.1:1459-1588 GCF_002577655.1 Bacillus sp. AFS040349
GCTTCGAAGCTTTTGCTTCAGCACACAAATCGAGCCGCTACTTGAATGAACTCCCTGAGATTTGGGTGACAGGTAAGTAAGGAAGAACTTTATAGACATCTATAGTAATGCCGGTGTAGCTCAATTGGT
>NZ_NUMC01000156.1:0-24118 GCF_002577655.1 Bacillus sp. AFS040349
CCTTATGGGCGCACAACCTCTCTTGGGTGTACTATACTAGCGTTCAAACTTCCGATATGACAGACATTGATTGATACTGGTTGGTTCTTAGTATCCAGTGAGGCTACAATAAAATGCTCTCGGTCCTTATCTTCAAGAAACAATTTCATAAGATGATAGCCGTCCTCTGGTGACCTCACTGACCGTTCTTTGTACATTATGCTTGCTTCCTTAACTAGTTTAAGCGATACAATATTAACTCGTTTTGCGGATTTACTCATTGTATATTCCCCCTAAAAATTAAAAGGCAATGTACAGTTTAGTTTTGCATCACCGTACATTGCCCTTTATATAATCAGGAAAATAATATATATTTACATGGTCATTTTGTTACGCAATATGATTATTTATTAATTGCTGCCTCTAATTCCAGTTCTACCTGATAGTCCTGTTTACTCATTGATAATGTATAAAATGCCGCTCTTGCAACATGCCACCCCATTACAGGTGGTACAGCATTTCCAATCATTTTATAAGCACTAGAAGCTGAGACAATGAAATTGAAATCATCTGGGAAGGATTGAAGCCTCGCACACTCTCTGACAGAAAGTCTTCTCCAACCTTCCATATTTGCCTCATCATGTGGTATTAATGTTCTATAATGAGCTTCTATATTACCATGATGTTCCGCTCGAATGGTGCATGAAGGTCTGTCCATATATATACGATTATTACCTTGCATTTTTTTCCCTGGATAAAACTTAGCCTTCGAATAGTCCTTACTTGTGTGATTAAATATAGCAGGGGAATCTATTTTATCCCATAGGTCATCAATAGCGTCTTTTGAAGTTTTCCAAGCTTTTCTTCCAAACTCTCCATGTTCATCATGGGTAGCTAATGGATAATAAATACTATTGTAAATTTCCTTTTTCACACCAAAAATAATTACTCTTTTTCTTATTTGTGGTACACCGTAGTCAGCGGCATTTAACACCTTATATTGAACTACATAACCATTATTTTCAAAATCTCTTAAAATTTTATCTAATGCTGATAAATTTATATTTTTATTGGTCTTATTTGTTCTTATTCCATCAACATTTTCTGCAACAAACATTTTTGCATCACAGTGTTTAATAACTCTAATCATGTGTTCATAAAGTCTACCTCGTTCAGTCATCAAACCTTTTCTTTTACCAGCTAGACTAAAATCTTGACAAGGAAATCCTCCAATTACTATATCAGCTTTTGGAACACAACTTAAGTCCATTTCCGATATATCTTCTTCAACACCCTTATGTTTAAAATTATGCTCATAAACCTTCATGGCTGCCGAGAATATATCATTAGAAAAAATAATATTAAAAGGGTTTTTTTCATATTTTTGACCTAAAAATTCAAAATCTCCTCGAAATCCCAGGTCCATCCCTCCACAACCACTAAAAAGAGATACAACATTTATTTTACGTTCATTTTCTAATTTTAACTTATGGACATCCACTTCAAGTGGTTTATCTTCATAATATGTTTCAAAACTCATATAGTCACCTCCGACGTTTGTATTGTATAATTGTAAAATCATTCCTATATCCACAAACTATTCAAGGGGGCTTTTTAATGATAGAAGAAGCGCTAAAAATATTATCAGAAAAAATACACCAAGATAACGAATTGTTTCAAACTGTTCTAAGTGGTGATGATTTCGAGAAAACCATCTTAACTAAATTCAATGAATTAATAACATCGAATCCAGAATTAGGTATCAAGAATGTAGAACATAACGGCTCTCATTCATTTCCCGATTTAAAAGTCACCTTTACCAATGATAGCATATACGGTGTTGAAATAAAATTCTCTGCTTCTGGAAATTGGAAATCAAAAGGTAATAGTGTCTTTGAAAGTCTATCTAATAAGGAACAGGACGAAAAGGCTTATAAGGAAATTTACGTTTTTTTTGGAAGGAAGCCTAAACCAAAAGAAGAATTATCTTCTTTAGAAGTTAAGTTTGCTCCCTACGGCTTAAGTGTTGATAGAATTGAAGTTACTCATTCTCCTAGATTTTCTATTAACATGGCTAACTCTAAAAGTAACCTTTCTAAGTTATTTGGTACTACTGGCACTTACGCAGAGTTTCGTATCAAAAGTAACCACGAGAAAAATGACTTATTACGGGAATATTTCAGTAAAACAATAGAAAAAGGGTCGTCAGATAAATGGTATTTACCAAAAATATCAAACGAAGACATAGTAAATGTTGAGCCTATTTTATTCTCAACTCTAAGTATTCCACAACAACGAAGGATTTTAGCTGAGTCATTTATACTTTATCCAAAGGACCTGTTCGGAAAACAAGCAAACTATACAAGGGTAGCATCTCATATGATATCGGAACACTTTGTATATGGTACTTCATTAAGAGATTGCTTCTCTGCTGGTGGAAAAACTGTTATTCTTGAAAAAGAAATTAAATATCCAAGGATTCTTATGACATTTTACACGCTCACCCCCACAATTATGGAATTATTGCTAAATCCACCATATGATAATTTTGAAGAGGATTGTTTTTCTATTTGGGATGAATCATTTAACGACAATCCCAATATTCAAATTGACAAAAATATCGATTTAGAAACTAACTACGAGAAAATAATTACTCATTTTAAGCCTTTAATGGAAATTCAAAGTGTAGAAACTGATAAAAAAACAGATATTAATATTGACCTAAGAAAGTTCTACTTTCGTAAAGAAGAATAATCAATTTAAACATTGAATAGAGGTTGTCTCAAAGGTTTAATTAAATTTTTGAGGCAATCTTTTCTATAATTATTAAAGTTTTGCTTCAATGCGTTTTAGAGTTTTTAATATTTCGATAAGTATTTCCTCGTTGTTACTTGGTATGGTTTCAGACACAATCATACTTAACGAAATATCATTGATTTTTTGTCTTTGAGTATTTTTTAAACCTTCCTTAAAAGCCATTTCCCAAGTAGCATGGTAAGTTTCCTTATATTCCCTAATTTCCTCAAAAATTCTTGCGTGTTCTTCAGAAAACTGTTGTCGGTTTCCTATTAAGCCTAGTTTTCTTAAATGCTTTTTAAAAAGACGAACATTTCCAATTTTATCGTTGACCTTCTCCATAAATTCTTCATCAGTATACTTATAAATAGTTCTCCCTCCAATACAATTCATTTAAAGTTATATTGACTTATATTGATGTTATTATAAGTTTAATTCATAATTTACTAATGGTCAATATACAAAACGAACATTCGTTCTTTTTTTGTTTTTTAAATACAAAAAGAGTAATCTTAAAAGACCACTCTTCAATAAAAACCTCATTTACTTATGATACGGTTCACCAATTATAGGTAGTAAGTATTTCTAATGTAAATTTATTTCAGAAACTGTCACAAATTCATACCCTTCTTCATCTAAAAATTTCAATACCAATTCTACTGCTTCGACAGTCGATTTATGAATATCGTGCATTAAAATTACAGATCCATCTTTGACGTTCTCCTTAACTATGCTTAAAACC
Source organism: Bacillus sp. AFS040349 (assembly GCF_002577655.1). Lineage (NCBI taxonomy): Bacteria > Bacillati > Bacillota > Bacilli > Caryophanales > Bacillaceae > Bacillus > Bacillus sp. AFS040349. Next base: position 3,518 of record NZ_NUMC01000156.1, read on the forward strand.
TCATTAGGATCGTGTGATTTCCAATCCAATGTGTCAATTGTCCATAAAGCCGGAGGTATGCCGATTGCCTCCCGTACTAGATCATTAAAGGCGCCATATGGAGGCCGGAAAACAGTAGGTTGTTTCCCAGTTGCATTTTGTATTACCTCATTCGTTGCTTGGACTTCCTCTTTAATTTCTTCTAGTCCAAGGGAAGTTAAATTCTTGTGACTCCACGTATGATTCCCTAATTCATGACCTTTTTCTGCAATCATTTTGGCAATATCAGGATAGAAATCAACCCTGTTTCCTAGCATAAAAAAGGTGGCTTTAGCATTATACTCATCTAGTAGTTGGAGAATCTCTAATGTATTAGTAGGGTGTGGTCCATCATCGAACGTTAGAGCAACGTGCTTACCACTTGCTGGAGTGTCCTTATCCGAATCTTTATCTAAATCATTTTCATCACTCGGTTCCGGCTTTTCCGGTAGTTCCGGTACTTCATTGTCCTCAAGGTCCATTCTTTTTTTCCACTCATCTGTTATTAAATCTCTCATTTTATTAAGTGGTATGGAGATTTCTGGTGAACCTGCAGCACCTGCTGTAACTACGTATTTATCAAATTTAAAGACAACAGACTTATTGGTGAGAAACATATTTTGAAATTTATTGTTCTCATCTTCAACCCACTTCTTTAATTGATCCTTAAAAAAATATAAACTATATTCCTCTGATTGTTCAAACTCATTAAGTAATAAATGGTAAATTTTATTCCTATTCTGCTCATTGTCAATTAATATTTCTGTTTGTTGTATAAAGTTATTGTTATTAATATCTACTAGAAACACTTTTGAACTTTGAATCCCATTTGCTCCGGAAACAAAACTTTCCTTATTGAAGACAATGGAATAAGTATCTTTAGCAATTCGATGGATATCAAAAAAAATATACAATGTGGCAGGATATTCCTTAAGAAATTCCGTGTTTTTCTTTACCTCGCTTATAAATTCCTTTTCGGATTTCATTACATACTCACTAATTTTTTTATTCAAAGTTTGATCATAAAATTTCGGGTAATGAATGGCTATATTGTGTGTCATTTCATCTGTTATTTCGGTAATAATATCAACACCGGGATACACAGAGTGGTCCGTTTCCTTGCTACTTTCGTTATTTTTATTTAAAAGGTCATCATCACCCTTTAAAAGAAAATAGGATAATAGAATAACGCCTAAAATACCAAAGATAATGAGAATATAAATAGTTGATTTTGTTGGTGTCATAAAACTACTCCTAGTTGATTTACTTGATGTTAACTTATTATATGCCTAAAATCACCCATTTACAATGAATGGCACTATTGATAAAGATAACAATTCATTTGGTCGTACAACATGTGGTAAGCAAATCGTTAACTATCAATGAGATAGATTAATTCCTAAATTAAATCTAACCACTCCTTATTTATTATTACATATACCCTTTGTTTTACCACTATTTGTGATACGGTTCCCCCCTATTAATCCGAAACGCCCGATAAACCTGCTCTACCAAAATCAACCTCATCAACTGATGCGGAAACGTCATTTTTGAAAATGAAAGGCTATCATTCGCCCTCTTCATCACAGTATTACTCAACCCCAATGAACCTCCAATAACAAATGCGACCTTACTCTTTCCATATGTAGCGAGCTGATCTAAGTCTTTTGCTAGTTGCTCTGAGGATTTCATTTTTCCTTCGATGGCTAGTGCGATCACGTGTGTGTCGTCGCTAATTTTGCTTAGAATTCTTTCTCCCTCTTTTTCTTTTACTTGCTCCATTTCTATTTCGCTTAGATTTTCTGGAGCTTTTTCATCTGCTAGTTCAATGATCTCGATTTTTGCATATGATGATAATCGTTTTAAATATTCATCGATTCCTTGCTTTAGGTATTTTTCTTTTAACTTACCAATTGTAATGATTGAGATGTTCATATCTTTTCCCCATTTCGAAACTTTCATTATCCACAGAAGTTATCCACAAATATGGATTTTTATCCACATTTGTCAACAAAATTACTCTCCAACTATATATACAGCCTGCTTTTCACAAAGTTGGCATGTTGTGGATAACTTTCCACCTTGCTCAATTTTTTCTATTTCTGGTGCTATTTCTTTTTCATCTACATACATATCTATTGCTAATTCAATATGGTCTTCACAGCAATACATTATCTCTTCCTCCTTATCCACATGTGGATATTCTATTTTTATTTTAACCTAAATCACAAATCTTAGTTTTCCACAGGTCTTTTTAGTCAAAAAAAGAGAGCTGAAATCAGCCCCCTAACATGTCTTCTTCTCCTAATTTCATTTTACCAGACATCTTCTCACCATTTCGATAAAATGTTAACTCAATGGTATCGCCAACTTCTTGATTATAAAGGATTTTCCTTAAGTCAATGATATCCTTTATATTTTCACCTGCAAACTGTGTAATCACATCAAATTCTTGTAATCCTGCTTGTGCTGCTGGTGAGACTGGGACAACACTCATGACAATAACACCATTGTTGATATCTTGTGGTAGCTTTAATGTTTGTTCCTTATGATAAGATGAAACTTCATTTAAAGATCTCATGCCGATTCCCATGTAAGGACGTCTTACTTCACTATACTTTTCTAAGTCTTCAATAATCGGTATTGCATGGTTAGCAGGAATTGATAATCCAATTCCCTCAACAGCTGCTTGAGCTATTTTCATTGAATTAATTCCAATAACCTTACCGTCTAAATTAATAAGTGCTCCACCACTGTTACCAGGGTTAATTGCAGCATCTGTTTGTAATACTTCAGCATTCCAATCTACTTGTCCATCACCGTTCTCATCAATAGGAATTGCTCTTTCTGTTCCTGAAATAATTCCTTGTGTAACCGAACCAGAAAATTGCAAGCCAAGTGGATTACCAATTGCAATAACAGGTTCACCTGGTTTTACTGCATCTGAATCACCAAATTGAGCTACCTTCGTAATTTTATCAGCATCAACTCTTAAAACAGCAAGATCTGTTAACACATCACTGCCTAGTATTTCAGCAGGAACTCTTGTCCCGTCACTTAAGCTGATTTCTACTTGTGATGCTCCCTCAATAACATGGTGATTCGTTACGACAAAAGCATTTTTTCCTTCTTTTTTATAAATGACTCCTGAGCCAGTACCCGCTTCACCGGTTTCACTCCAAAACCCGGCTTCCTGCAGATTAACAACACCAACTACAGCATCTGATACCTCATCAACGATACCAGTAATTGCTGAGTTTACATCAACTGATACATTTTTAATCGGTCCAGTATCTTCAACTGTTTCTCCTTGTTGATCTGTACCTTCTTCGCCAAGGTTCATTTCATAAGGCATAAAATTTGTTAATGCTGGCAAAGCAAAGAACACTAGAAGGCCTCCTAAAACAGCCCCTACAAGTCCAGCTAAAAACCAGCCTCCACGGTTTCCCTTTTGCCTTTTCGCATCATAATTTTCATAATCTTGATCATAATAGCCCATTATGTTCACCATTCCTTTCACATGCTATGAATAGTGTTTACCTAATCAACATTATTCTCTTATACAATGAAAATTAACCAAGATGATGACGATTTTCTGTTATTTCGTTTTATTAAATAACCTGTTAACCCTCTACTGTAGAAAACACCATTTCTTACTAACTTTAAATAGCTACAAGCGAAGTCGGGGTTGATGGGTCTGTATCATATAATTCAAATCTTTCACCTGTTATAAACCCTTTGCTGGCAAGTGTTTGTTCAACAGACATTCTGGCTAAATCCTTCATGTTATTATCCTTACTAAGATGTGCCAAATAAATTCGTTTTGTTGAATCTCCAATCACATCCATCATCGCAATTGCTGCATCTTCATTTGAAACATGTCCAACATCACTTAAGATACGGCGTTTGATACTCCATGGATAGTGTCCCATTTGAAGCATAGAAACATCATGATTGCTTTCAAATACAAAGGCATCTGCATTTTTTATCGTGCCTTTCATTCTATCACTCACATAGCCTGTGTCTGTAATAAGAGCCAATTTTTTTCCTTGATGATGAAACACGAAGAACATAGGCTCTGCTGCATCATGTGAGACTCCAAATGATTCTATATCTAACGCACCGAAGGATTTAACAGATCCTGTAGAAAAAACAAACTTTTGCTCTGTTGCAATTTCACCAACTAATCCATTCATAGCCTGCCAGGTTTTTTCGTTCGCATAGATAGGTAGTTTATGCTTTCTTGCTAAAACTCCTAGTCCTTTTATATGATCACTATGTTCATGTGTGACCAAAATTCCTGAAAGCTTTTGAATATCTCGTCCAATTTGGTCAAATAAATTAGCCATCTGTTTACCACTTAAGCCGGCATCAACTAAAAATGCTTGATCTTCTGCCTCCACATAAATGGCATTCCCCGTACTTCCGCTTGCTAGCACACTAAACTGCAAGCTCATATTATGTCACTCCTCTTTTCCCTAATCTGTTAACTGTAAAACATCACCCTCTAAGGCATTCACATAAAAATCTTGTCTCTCTTTATCTTTTGTTTCTATGATAATATGCCAAGTTGGCGCTAAAATTTGTTGATTCGAAAGTGGAATATGTGTGTAATAGCCATATTGCATGTTAACAATTTGACTATTCTCTGGAAGATAGTTTTTATTATATAGAGCCTCGATTGCCTTTAAGGCTGTAATCGTTGATTCTTGCTCCTCTACTTCCTTAATTCCCTCAAGCATTGATTGCTCATAGCCATAAATTTGATTATCCTCATCTAATTGAAGAATCACCATACCAATATGATCTAGCTTTGATTGAAATATATTTCGGTCTTTATATTTCTGAATACATATTATAGAATTAGATTCCTCATCTGTATACCAATAATGATAAAGTTCACCTGAAATAACATTTTCTTTTAAAAATTGATTCACTTTACTTTCTAAATTAACATCAGGCAATGGAAATGGTTTGGTTAGCTTCATTTTTAATGAACGAAAGGATTCTTCTTCAATATTTGTATTTGTTACAACTAATGATTGTTCTTTATCATTAAGTTTACTAACTTCTTCAAGGGTGAAATCCTTACTTTTTGCCGTTATATAGAAGCCCTTGCCGATATCTTCAGGTAAGTCACCATACTTAATATCCTCAGCTGCTAGCTTTTCCTCCAAGGTTGCTTCTTGCATAACTGCATAATCCGATTTATCTCTTAGTTCAAAGAACTCAATTGCTAAATAGATATCTAAGATTAGAAATGCAAGGATAAAAATGGTTTTCGTTTTACTCCAATCCACCTTTATCCCTCCCTTGATTCGCATTTAGTTTCATTAGTGTGCCATCTTTCATCTCAATGCACCATGAAGGTGTTAGTTTTACATATTTTTGATCTGTAGAGCCACCTAACTCGTATGCAATATAAATATTTTCAATCTTTGATTTATCAATTGATTGATCAGCTTTCAGAATTTCAGCTACCTCTTTACCTGATATCAGACTAATAGGATTGCTGCTTGATATCTGCGTCATTAGCTGGTATGAAGGACGTTCATAAATAGCAATTTCACTTTGTCCCCAGCGCTGCGAAATCATAGTTGGACCAAAATATTCCTCTGTTGATGTTAAGACCGGAATTGAACCGATCGACATAACATATCGAATTTGCTGATTGGACTTATCTATATTAAATAAAAGATAATCATCTGTCCATCCACCATGATCATTTAAATAATTAATACTCTGTTCTAATAGAAGATACTCCTCCAATACACTTGATTCAGTTAGTGTTGGATTCACAAATCTTACCAAGTGCTCATTTGGAAAAATGTTTAGTTCTCTTTTACTATCAGTGTACCGATTACTTGAAAAATTCACATCCTGCTTAACAAGCCGAGGATTGCTAAATAAAGCATCCTTAAATCTTTCATCCCCTATTTCATCTGTTAAATACTGATAATTATCCAGTTCTATTTTATTTTCAGGAAGCATTATTTCATTTCCTACATCTGTCTCAAAGGCAAAGTAAGAAGTAAACTCACTTTTTTTATTATAAATAGTTGAAACAAACTGATTTGCATCGGGTAAATTAACAGAGGTTTCAACAATTTTGAGATTTTCCGTTGACACAAAGTAAACCTTTTGAGCTTCTTTTTCATTAGGTACATTTAAATAAATACGATCAAAATTAATGGAGTCATTTGTATCTGTATCCCATTCAAACATCGATTTCATCGTCTCCAACGGTATTCCGTCGAGGAACCTAAGTTCTATTTTAGCCTCTGCTTTACTATGAATCCAATTATTAAAATTTTCCTCTGTATATGTTTGAGCAATGTTCTTGTTGTTTCCTAAACTATAATTCCAGTCCTGCATTTCAGTCCAAAGAGCTTCTAAATACTGATCATCCAATGTACTAAAGTGAGCTTCAGGCGTATGAATATATAATTGTCTTGGCCTAATTACTTGATAAGGAGTTCTCCTCTCAGGGCCAATTGGAACACTTTCAAAGAATGAATTATTTTGAAACTCTTCATATGAGGGCTGAAGGTTCCACATATTCCAAGTAAAAAACAGACTAATGATCACCAGTACGGTTAAAGTGGCGCTTTTTATAGATTCTTTATTCATTCCCACTCATCCTCTTGTTCAGGGTCATATGGTAAGGTAAAGAATACAGTTGTTCCCGCTCCTTCCCTACTTTGAGCCCAAATATCTCCTCCATGTGCTTGGACCATTTCTTTCGCAATGGCTAGTCCTAAACCTGTTCCACCTAGTTTACGAGTTCGGGCCTTATCCACTCGATAAAAGCGATCAAAGATTTTATTTACACTTTCTTGAGGTATTCCTACCCCTTCATCTTTTATCCGAATTTGCAACTCAGCAGGTAATACATCCACTGTAAAAATAACCTTTCCACCCTCTGGTGAATATTTAAGTGCATTAGAAATAATGTTATCCAGCACTTGGGTGATTTTATCTGTGTCAATATCTACATAAAGGGGATCGTTTGGTATATTTCTAAAAAATGCTACATGCTGCGATTTCGTCATTTCAAACCGATCAATGATCTTTTGAAAAAAGTCAGTAAAATTGATCCAATCTTTGTTTAGCTTATAATCAGTACGATCAAGCTTTGATAATTGAAGTAAGTCGTTTACTAATCGAATCATTCGTTCTGTTTCTGTTTGTGTAACATTCAGGAATTGTGGTGCAAGTTCATCATCCTTCCAAGCACCGTCCGCTAATGCTTCTAAATAGCTCCTCATCGTTGTTAATGGTGTCCGTAACTCATGTGATACATTAGCAACAAACTCTCTGCGTTCTTGCTCTATTTTTTCCTGCTCTGTAATGTCATAAAGAACAGCAATAAGTCCCTCATTTTTCCCTCGTTCTTTTTGTATTACTGAAAAACTAACACGAATGATAAATGGATGTTCATTCGTACCCGATTCAAGAATAAGTGATTCTTGTTCTTCTAATAAACTTTCAAATGTATATTCTTCACTTATTCCTAATAGCTCTGTGATATCTGTGTTATTCACCGTTCCACGTGAAACATTCAGCATGTCTATTGCTGGATTGTTAATAAGAATAACTTTTCCTTCACGATTTGTTGCAATAACCCCATCAGTCATATGGGCAATAACAGATGCAAGCTTCTTACGTTCTCCCTCTGTCATAGCCTGTGCATCTTCAAGTTTTTCCGTTAAATAATTGAAGGTGATAGCCAACTGACCAATTTCATCTTCACCATATACTCTAACCTTTCGTGAGAAGTTACCATTTGCTAGCTCAATGGCCTGCTTCCTCATATCTGTCATTGGCCTAGTGATTGTTCTTGCTAGGAATATCCCTAAAGCAGCAGTAATTGCCAATGAAAGAATGGTTCCAGTAGCTAAGATTTTATTGATAATTCTCATCTGAGAAAAAACTTCTTCCATTGATGCCATTACATACACAGCACCGATTGTTTGGTTATTTTGATTAACAGGAACGGTCATAACACGCACACGACCTGTGTTTTCATAAATAAACACACCGCTGTAATCCAGACCTAATAAGGCACGGTGAACAGTTTCTTCCGTTGTTTTCTTCCCGACTATATCTTTATTAATATCAGATGTTGCAATGACTGTTTTACTCATATCTATTACACGTACTTCAATAATTTCCTCTGTAAGAAAGTCATCTAAAATCGTAGTAATCTCACTCGTTAATGTCTTTCCATCAGAATATTCCTTAGGATCTCGAGACATTTCTTGTTCAATATTATAAACTAGTAAGCTAACGCGATTTGTTAAGGAAGCCTCAAAATTTGCTTTTAAAGAGGATTCCAATTCCTTAACAAAATAAATTCCGATAATCTGCATTGCCATCATAATAAGTAGCACATATACCGTAACAAACTTAAAATGAATGGATTGAAAGAACCTAACCCTTTTCATATGATTATTCCTGTTCTGATTGTTTTAGATAGTAGCCTACTCCACGTCTAGTTACAATCCATGTAGGGTGACTTGGGTTATCTTCAATTTTTTCACGTAAACGTCGAACTGTTACATCAACTGTTCTGACATCGCCAAAATAATCATAGCCCCAAACTGTTTGTAGCAAGTGTTCTCTGGTCATCACTTGACCAATATGTTGAGCTAGATAGTGAAGAAGCTCAAATTCACGATGTGTAAGTTCAATTGTTTCTCCACGTTTTGAAACCACATAAGCATCAGGATGAATAACTAGTGATCCAATTGAAATTTCGTTATTAGATCCTTTTGTTTCAGCTGTATCATTCGCCTGTTGTCGTCGAAGGTTGGCTTTTACACGTGCTAGTAATTCTCGTGTACTAAAGGGCTTGGTTACATAATCATCAGCACCCAATTCAAGCCCAAGTACTTTATCTATTTCTGAATCCTTTGCTGTTAACATAATAATCGGCATTTCATATTTCTTTCTAACTTCACGGCACACTTCCATTCCATCTTTGTTAGGAAGCATAATATCTAGCAAAAGAAGATCCGGATTAATTTCCTCTACCATTTCTAAGGCCTGGTTGCCATCATAGGCACAGTAGACTGTGTATCCTTCTTTTTTTAAATTAAACTGTAATATATCTGCAATTGGTTTTTCATCATCAACAACTAATATCTTTTTTTCCATATTCTCGCCCCTTTAATTTTGGCTCTGCTAACTTGCTTTTTGTGAAGTTATTTTAGTGTTGTCTTTCTTCCCAAACTACACTATGATCACGTCAAAAAAACTTTAGCATCGTTCTAGTATGACAAGTTCATGCTTATGTTTAATGTACCACTTTCAAAGAAGAGATTCATCTTTTTCAGGGTCTTTATGAACATTTTCATTAGAAAAACTCGGCTTATCGCCAAGCCCTAATGTCGAAAGCCTTAACTTTTCTTATACGATCATCCTTAAAATTTTATACTTTCTGATAGTATAAATAAAAGTTTAGATTTTCTTTTCAAGTGGTAAAGAGTAATAGAACGAAAAAAAGGACTGACCTCCAAATTTGTGTCAGACCCCTCTTTCATTATTTTAAGTAATCAACAGGATTTTTCAAGTTACCATTTTCATAAACTTCAAAATGCAGATGAACTCCTGTAGAATTCCCTGTTGTTCCCATTATACCGATTTTTTGTCCCTGAGAGACAACCTGACCAACTGAGACAGAAATTGAATCTAAATGAGCATAAAGTGTTGTTATACCGTTGTTATGGTCAATAACAACCTTATTTCCATACCCACCATCAGATCCAGCAGAAATCACCGTACCATTATCTGCAGCCTTTATTGTACGATCACTAGGTCTTGCTATATCAATTCCTTTATGTAGTTTACCCCAGCGCTGCCCTAGACCGCTAGAGATATATCCTCCAACTGCCGGCCAAGCCAGATCACCACTACCTCTTGATGGAATTACCTTCGTACCTTTTATAATGATTTCTTTGACAGGTTCCTTTACTACTTCTTCCTTTACCGTTTCACGTTTTACTTCAGTGCCATTTTGTTTATAAGTAACATAGTTTACTAATTTTTCACCATTCTGACCCTTTTGAGATACTTCATCTTCCCCTTTAGGCAAATTCGCATCTTCGCTTATTTCAGTTTCAAATGCAATAGTCTCTTTTATGAATGATTCTTCTTTTATATTTACTGTAACATATGGCTTTAATACGGTTACGTTAAGCAAATCACTAGATTGAATAACAGAGTCTTCCTTAAGACCGGGGTTTAAACTTAATAATTCTTCAAGAGTTAAGTCATGAGCCTCAGCAATATTTCCAAGTACATCATTTTCCTGTACCACATACTGTTTATCTTCACGAGATCCCTTTTCTAATAAGTTTAACCCTTGCTTAGAGCTAATGATTTTATCCGGAGATACCTTTTTCGTTTCGAGCAAAACATCTTCTGAGAAGGTTACATCCACTATCCTAGATTGTCCTTCTTTAAGAGTAGCTGGTACTTGATTAGTAGCAATACTCTCCTCTATTTCCTTTAATACATCTTCAGAAACATATTGAAGCTTATATTGCTTTAAAACAGCCTCAGCCTCTTCTTTGCTTTTAAAATAGGCAACTTCTTTTTCATTAATCTTTAGTGCAATAGATTCCACTACAACATCTAGGTCTTTTTCTAAAGAACGAACTGTTTCATTGTTATCATAAACCGGTCTGAACATTTTTTCTGGTATAATCTCTAACTCTTCAATTGTTAAATTAAGATCTTTATATGTTTCTTTTATATTACTGATTTTTATCGTAGCAACTTGTTCAATCACATTTTGGTTATCTACTGTCCCCATATACTGACCATCAAGATAAACATGATAAACGGTAGATAATGAGTTTTCAGCTTGTGCACTTACACTATGCGTTCCGAAAGTAATCGTTGCAGCTAATGCAATTCCCATTGTCATCTTCTTGCTAAAAGAAACAGGGTTATGTAAATGCTTTTCTTCTAAACTATTAAAGCGCTTAAACAATGGAATTTCCTCCTAAATCTTTTCTAAGAAACTCAGGAAGCCTCTTACAAATGAAACTAGCAGACAAAATCATGTCGGCAATTTTCACGTAATAATACACTATATTACTCTAACACAAAAAAGTATGACTTTTGATTCAGTCATGAAATTGTAATACTAATGTATCATTTAGTTATATAGTCGTAATATAGAGTAAAATTTACTATAGAATGCTAGTCACCTTACAATATACGTCTTATATATAGTTTTTTTGACGTCAATTAGGATTGTTTTACAAGCCTGCAATCATTTAAACTTAATCAGTTCACAGAATCGGGATCCGGGCATTGAATACCTCTCAAGAATAAAGGATTTTTGCAACTACTTTAAGTTTATTTGCAAGTTTTTTATTATTTTTGCAGCTTATTCAATTTATCAAACAACTATAGATGTTATTTTGTAACTTCATCAATTATTCTTGCATTCAACATATTTTTAGATTAGTAACTGTCTAACTTTCTTAGAAAAAATAAAAAGCATGAATCAAATATGATTCATGCTTTTTTAAGTGGCTCGGGACGGAATCGAACCGCCGACACATGGATTTTCAGTCCATTGCTCTACCAACTGAGCTACCGAGCCGTATAATTAGGTTGCATCTTTTCGTAAAGATTTTATTTCTAGGTTAACGAACCTATTATCTTCACTTTAGATGAGTTGAATATCAGGTTTGTACTTAGTAATCGTCCTCATCTCAGGATGATTATTCAAGATATAGCTCGAGGAGTACGCTGAAGTTTATTCAGCAAAGTTTACTCGTTCGTGCTCTACCAACTGAGCTACCGAGTCCACTTTTAATATGTATATATAAAAAGAAAGTATTTCTACTTTCATTATTGTATATGTATGGCGGTCCGGACGGGACTCGAACCCGCGACCTCCTGCGTGACAGGCAGGCATTCTAACCAACTGAACTACCGGACCATACAACTATATAATAGATTAAAAGATAAAGTGACCCATACGGGATTCGAACCCGTGTTACCGCCGTGAAAGGGCGGTGTCTTAACCGCTTGACCAATGGGCCATTGTCATAATAACAATGGTGAGCCATGAAGGACTCGAACCTTCGACCCTCTGATTAAAAGTCAGATGCTCTACCAACTGAGCTAATGGCTCATCTTATAGTGATGATTATAAATATGTTTACCTCTTGTAACAGACACCCAAGTCTCAGTAAGGATAATCTAGGAGCAGCTCGATTTGTGCGCTGATGTTTCGCTTCGCAGCTTATTCATTCGTGCTCTACCAACTGAGCTAATTGCTCTCTAAAAACAATTTGTTCTTAACAGGACAGGATCTATCTTACCACATACTTTTATAATATAGCAATATATTTATCAAAAAAATTATTTTTATTTTTCCAAACCCATATAATAGCATTTAAAAAGAGAAGAAATTGTTATAATCTCTTCTCTTCTCATTAGTCATTAGCTATATACACTACGAATCACGTTTGTTTGTGAACGATCTGGTCCTACTGAGAAAATGGATAATGGAATACCTGTAAGCTGTGAAATGCGCTCAATGTAGTGTCTTGCATTTGCTGGCAGTTCACTTAGATTACGTACACCAGTAATATCTTCCGTCCAACCTGGTAGTTCTTCATAAACTGGCTCACACTCTGCAAGTACTTTTAAGCTTGCTGGGTATTCATTAATCGTTTCCCCTTTGTACTTATAAGCAACACAGATTTTTAATGTTTCGATGCCTGTTAATACGTCAATTGAGTTTAAAGAAAGATCTGTTAATCCACTTACTCTTCTTGAATGACGAACAACAACACTATCAAACCAACCTACACGACGTGGACGTCCAGTTGTCGTTCCGTATTCACGACCAACCTCACGAATTTGGTTACCAATTTCGTCATGTAATTCCGTAGGAAACGGGCCATCACCTACACGAGTTGTGTAAGCTTTTGATACACCAACAACGTGGTTAATTTTTGTTGGACCTACACCAGAACCAATTGTAACACCACCAGCAACTGGATTAGAAGATGTTACGAATGGGTATGTACCTTGGTCAATATCAAGCATAACGCCTTGTGCCCCTTCGAAAAGTACACGGCGTCCTTCATCTAAAGCATCATTTAAAACAACAGAAGTATCAACAACATATTGTTTAATTTGTTGTCCGTATTCATAGTACTCATCAAGAATTTCTTCTACTGTGAAGCCTTCTACTTCATAGAATTTTTCTAATAGACGATTTTTTTCTTGTAACGCACGAGATAATTTTTCTTCGAACGTATCACGCTCAAGCAGATCAGAAATACGAATTCCTACACGTGCAGCTTTGTCCATGTAAGCAGGTCCGATTCCTTTTTTCGTTGTACCAATTTTATTTGCACCTTTACGCTCTTCCTCTACCTCATCTAGTTTCAAGTGATATGGAAGAATAACATGTGCACGGTTGCTGATGCGTAAGTTATCTGTTGTGATTCCACGCTCATGTAAGTAAGCAAGTTCTTGTACAAGTGCTTTTGGATCGACAACCATTCCGTTTCCAATCACACAAATTTTATCTTTATAAAAAATCCCCGATGGAATTAGATGTAGCTTATATGTTTCTCCACCAAATTTAATTGTGTGACCAGCATTATTACCACCTTGATAACGAGCGATCACCTCTGCATTTTCAGAAAGGAAATCCGTAATCTTTCCTTTACCTTCATCTCCCCATTGAGTTCCAACAACTACTACTGAAGACATTCCGTGCACCTCCACTAATTTCGCACTATTCAAACATGTTTATTTTAACAGTCGTATTTTACAAAGTCAATGTAAATACGAACATTTATAAAAAATACGTAATATTTGTTCGTCATTTAATCACATTTTATAAAAGAAGAGCAGAATTTTGTTTAGTCATACTTTTATTTTTATTGTTTCCAATTAAATAGGAATAATGTTACTAGAAAAACTTTGCTTATAATCATTTTTTCTTACATAAAAAAAGAAGACCGTATTTTCTACGATCTTCTTCCTCTATGCGGCGCCGTCATCAAAACGCCGTTCAAGATTGACGAACTTATTATATTCTTTTACGAATGCTAACGAAACTGTCCCAACCGGACCGTTACGTTGCTTAGCAATAATAATTTCAATGATGTTTTTGTTTTCAGATTCCTTATCATAGTAATCGTCACGGTATAAGAAGGCAACAATATCGGCATCCTGCTCAATACTTCCTGATTCACGAATATCAGACATCATTGGTCGCTTATCTTGTCTTTGCTCAACACCACGAGATAGCTGAGAAAGTGCAATAACAGGAACTTTCAATTCACGAGCTAGTTCCTTAAGTGTACGAGAGATTTCAGATACCTCTTGTTGACGGTTATCGGTTCGACCATTACCTTGAATCAATTGAAGATAGTCAATAAGAACCATGCCTAGACCACTTTCTTGCTTTAGGCGACGGCACTTAGCACGGATGTCACCGACACGAATACCAGGAGTGTCATCGATATAGATTCCCGAGTCTGATAAACTACCCATTGCCATAGTTAGTTTACCCCAGTCTTCTGGTGTTAAAGAACCCGTTCTTAGCCTTTGTGCATCAATGTTTCCCTCTGCACAGAGCATCCTCATGACCAGCTGATCCGCACCCATCTCAAGACTAAAAATCGCAACATTTTCATCTGTTTTGGTTGCAACGTTTTGCGCAATATTTAAGGCAAATGCCGTTTTACCTACAGATGGACGTGCCGCAACGATGATTAAATCATTTCGTTGAAACCCAGCTGTCATTTTATCTAACTCAATAAATCCTGTTGGAATTCCTGTTACATCACCTTTACGATCATGTAATGTTTCAATATTATCATACGTTTGTACAAGAACATCTTTTATATTTTGGAAAGCACCAGCATTTTTTCGCTGTGCAACTTCCATAATTGTTTTTTCCGCCTCACCTAGGAGAACCTCAACCTCATCTTCTCTACTATATCCATCTTGTGCGATGGTTGTAGCTGTACGAATTAACCTTCTAAGGATTGATTTTTCTTCTACGATTTTAGCGTAATATTCAATGTTTGCAGCAGTTGGAACTGAGTTTGCTAAATCACTAAGATAAGAAACTCCTCCTACTTCTTCTAGTAAATTTACATCTGCTAACGCTGAAGTGATTGTTACAAGATCAACCGGCTCTCCTTTATCAGATAGGTCTAACATAGCATTGTAAATTTTTTGGTGTGATGCTCGATAGAAATCTTCTGGGATTAATAATTCTGATGTTACAGTAATAGATGATGGTTGGAGAAATATAGCTCCTAAAACAGCTTGTTCTGCTTCTATATTTTGTGGTGGTATACGATCACCAAGTACCTCGTTAATGATGATCACCGTCCTTCTACATTTATTATGAAAGTATAAATCTATTTATTATTATACACCTAAGTGCCATACTAAAGAATTGGGAAGTTTTATTTGCTTAGCTTGTTTCTTTTTAGAAAAAGCCTGTTTAACACTTTATTAAGTGTAAAAAAAAAGTGGCTAAGCTTCAAGATAAATTTCTCTCTTTCCACAAAACCACATCATTTTCCATAATTTACTTATTGTCCTTTAACCTGTACTTTAATCGTTGCATTTACTTCCGGATGCAGCTTTGCAGGTACATTTGTAAATCCTAAAGAGCGAATGCCATCAGGTAAATCCAGCTTACGTTTATCAATTTTAATATTATGTGATTTTTTCAGTTCATCTGCAATTTGCTTGCTTGTTACTGAACCAAATAAACGGCCGCCTTCACCAGATTTTGCTTGAATTTCAACTGTTAATTTTTCAAGAACATCCTTTAGCTGCTTCATTTGTTCTAGCTCTTCCACAGCTTCTTGCTCCTGTTTTTTCTTTTGAGCATTTAATGAGCTAATACTTGAATTTGTTGCTTCAACAGCTAATCCTTGTTTGATAAGGAAATTGTGAGCATATCCGTCTGCTACATTCTTAACTTCCCCTTTTTTCCCTTTACCTTTAACGTCTTTTAAAAAGATTACTTTCATGATTTGGTTCCTCCCTCTAAATAGTCTTCTAATGCTAATTTTAACTGTTTTTCGACTTCTTGTAATGTTGTATGCTCCAGCTGTGTTGCTGCATTTGTTAAATGGCCACCACCACCAAGTGCTTCCATAATAATCTGAACATTAATGTCACCAAGTGACCGGGCACTTATGCTTACAAACTCAGGGTTTCGTTTCGCAATAACAAATGATGCTTCAATTCCATTCATTGTTAATAATGTGTCTGCTGCTTGTGCAATTGTCACTTGCTCGTAAAATTCCTGCTCATCTGCCACAGTAATGGCAATGCCATCTTTAAATATAAATGCATGCTGGATAAGTTGAGCCCGCTTTACATAGCTATTGATATCTTCTTTTAGAAACTTTTGTACTAAAACTGTGTCTGCTCCTTTTGCTCTTAAATAAGAAGCTGCATCAAATGTACGTGAGCCTGTTCGAAGTGTAAAACTCTTTGTATCAACAATAATTCCTGCTAAAAGCGCGGTAGCCTCAATTATATTCATTTTAAGATGCTTTGGCTGATATTCAAGTAATTCGGTCACCAATTCTGCTGTAGACGAAGCATAGGGCTCCATATAAACAAGAATGGGATCTTTAATAAATTCTTCTCCACGTCGATGATGATCAATAACAATGACATGCTCACTTCTCATGAGCAATCGGTCATCAATGACTAATGATGGCTTATGTGTATCAACAACGATAAGCAGTGTTTCGTCTGTCATAATTTCGAGTGCTTGTTCTGGTGTGATAAATCTTGACCACAGTTCAGGGTGTAATTTAAGCTCTGCTAAAAGCTGTTCAACTCCAGAATCAGTTGCTTCCGGATCTAATACAATAAAGCCTTCTTTTCCATTAACCTGACAAACTTTAAGGATCCCGACCGCTGAGCCAATTGCATCCATATCCGGATACTTATGTCCCATAATCATAACCTTATCGCTTTCAGACACAATTTCTTTCAATGCATGTGATATGACACGGGCACGAACTCTGGTCCGCTTTTCCATCGGATTTGTTTTTCCTCCGAAGAACTTCACTTTTCCACTAGGCTGTTTGATGGCCACTTGATCTCCACCACGTCCTAATGCTAAATCTAAGCTCGATTGCGCCAGATCGCCAAGTTCCTGAAGTGAAGAAACACCTGATCCTATTCCAATACTTAAAGTTAATGATACGTTTTGAATAGCTGTTTTTTCACGAACTTCATCCAGGATTGAAAACTTAGTTTTTTCAAGTTTGGTTAAAATGTCTTCACTCAATACTCCGATAAATCTTTCAGATGAAGTTCTTTTAAGAAAAACACCATAATCCTTTGCCCATTTATTTAAGAGAGATGTTACCTCACTGTTAATGGCACTTCTTGATTGGTCATCCATCGCCTGGGTAACTTCATCATAATTATCTAAGAAAATAAATGCTAAAACTGTACGTTCATCTTCATATTGCTTTTCAATTTCAATTTGTTCGGTTACATCGAAGAAATACAATAGCCGTTCATCACGTTTAATAATGACCTTAAATTCTCGATCATGTAATGTAATCGTCTCTGATTCTACTTCCTGTTTTATTAATGGAACTAATGAATCAGCTACATCAAATAGGGATCTGCCAACAAGGGTATCCTCATCAAAGCAGGAGGTCATAAAAGGATTTGTCCACTCAATTTGATATTGATCATTGAAAAGCAAAATCCCAATTGGCATTTCCATTAAAGCCTCTTCACCGACTTTTTTCAATCGGTATGAAAGAGTTGTAATATATTCTTTCATTTCTGTTCTAAAGTCTTTTATTGCTTTATTAATAAAATAAAAAGCAATTGCAAGACAAGCAAGAAGGATGGTTCCTATCAACCAATTATAGAAAAATAGAAGAAGTACGGCTATCACTGTTACGCCAATTAATGCATAAATGGGATAACGGATGAATGGCTTTTCATAAAAACTTGGCATTTTGTTCTCATCAACTCCTCGCAACAGTGATTACAATATCTTACTTTTTCTGTATTTTCCTACGGAGAGGAAAGCCTAAATCAATTATACCTAAGATTCTAATAAGATAAAGGAATATTGGGATGATTAATGAAGCAATTAAAATGACGACAGGAATTGCTTTTGCCCAGCCCTTGACATATGAATAGAAAAACACAAAGGAATATCCTTGCATTAGCACAAAAAATTGCAAAATAAAATAAAGATTTAAAACAGCCATAAAAAGAAAACTGTCTTGGTCGAGATTTACCATTAATAATATAGAGCTAATTAAATAGTACCAAATGATACTTGTCGGTAATCTCCATTCACGGAAGGGTTTTAAAGGTGCTAACTCAAATCTAAGTCTTTTTAAAATCGGGACAGAAATGAGATGGGTGATAACAGCAAAAACCATACCTGTTGTAACAAATAAAGTCGGTATTAATGTCGTAATATAGCCCATTCCTTCTTCAAGCTGTTCAAACTGCTGATTCATCTGTCCACTTGCATCAAAAGATTGCAAAATTGCTTTTGATTGCTGAATTGAGTCTTTAAACAGTTCAATAGAGTCTTGAATAAAGTCTATATTTAGAAAAACAATTGACCCAATATAAGATACAATAATACTAAATGTATAAGCTAAGCTACCTCCGACCAATACACCCATTGTTTGTTTCTTTTTATAAAAATAACCCATCACCATACCGCTCAAGCCAAACATAAGTGCTAATAAAATATTAGTAATAGATCCGAATAAAACTGATAGGATACTTCCTGCCAATACGAGCATAAGCGTAGTGGATAAGCTATGCCTTATTGTAAAAATAATAAATGGCAGAGGGAGAACAAAAAGGGCAAGTATCCCAATAATCGGTGCATATTTTGCTACAAGCATTAGCACAATAAAAAGTGCTAATAAAACAGCCCCTTCTGTTATAGCATTTGTTTTCCTCACAACTTCACCTCTTTTAAGAAAAAACATCCTTTAAGCTAGGAATTTAGCTCTGTTTAGTATTTCATATCGTTTGTTAATTTATTGCTCTTTTCACAAACTTACACTTTTCCTGGTAGACAAACCTGTTCAGTTTGTTCAAATATAATGTGTTACAGTATTATGTATAGAAAACGTGTACATACAGTTCTAACCTAAATTTTAGTCTTGATCGCGGTGTATTCACAAGTTCTTTTTAAAGATAAATATGACGAAAAAAGCACAGAAAGGATTAAACAATCCATCTCTGTGCTTTTCTTTTATTATTCACCAGCAACATATGGTAATAAAGCCATTTGACGAGCTCTTTTGATAGCTACAGTCAATTTACGTTGGTATTTAGCGCTTGTACCTGTTACACGACGTGGTAAAATTTTACCACGCTCAGATACGAATTTTTTTAGTAAATCAACATCTTTATAATCGATGTGAGTGATACCATTTGATGTGAAGAAACACACCTTACGACGTTTTGCACGTCCACCTTTACGTCCGCCTGCCATGATCAATTTCCTCCCTTCTATTTACAATTCATCTATTAAAACGGTAAATCATCGTCAGATATATCAATAGGTTTTCCATCATTTGCAAATGGATCGTCATCAAAGCTTGTACGACCTTGATTACGTTGATTTTGATCTGAACCGAATGGATTTTGATTGCCAGAATTCTCTTGGTACCCACCAAAGTTGTTATTGTTGTTGTAGTTATTGTTACCGCCACCGGCACCGCCGCCACTTGCTCCTCTTGGCTCTAGGAATTGGACACTTTCTGCAACAACTTCTGTTACATAAACTCGTTTTCCAGTTTGATCTTCATAGCTACGTGACTGTAAACGACCGTCAACTCCTGCAAGACTACCTTTTTTAAGGAAGTTCGCAACATTTTCGGCTTGTTTACGCCAAATCACACAGTTAAGAAAATCAGCTTCTCTTTCACCCTGTTGGTTTGTAAACGTACGGTTTACTGCAAGAGTAAAGGTAGCAACAGCTACTCCACTTGGTGTGTATCGCAAATCTGGATCTTTTGTTAGTCTTCCAACTAATACAACTCGATTCAACATCAGAACCATCCTTTTTTGACTATCTTATCTATTAATTAGTCT
The DNA here is from genome assembly GCF_002577655.1 of Bacillus sp. AFS040349. Classification (NCBI taxonomy): domain Bacteria; kingdom Bacillati; phylum Bacillota; class Bacilli; order Caryophanales; family Bacillaceae; genus Bacillus; species Bacillus sp. AFS040349. The sequence goes on from NZ_NUMC01000156.1 coordinate 23,669, forward strand.
TCTTTTTTAATAACGATGTGGCGAATGATATCTTCGCTGATTTTCGCTAAACGATCGAATTCTTGAACAGCTTCAGCTGCAGAGTTAACTTGAAGAAGCATGTAGTAGCCATCACGGAAATCATTGATTTCGTATGCTAGGCGACGTTTGCCCCACTCTTTCGCTTCTGTTACTTCCGCACCATTCTCAGATAAAACGTTATTGAAACGCTCAACTAAAGCTTTCTTAGCTTCATCTTCAATGTTTGGGCGGATGATGTACATAACTTCGTACTTTCTCATCATCTTACACCTCCTTTTGGTCTAAACGGCCCATAAATGGGCAAGGAGCAATTAAATAAATAAATTACTCACAATTAGGTATTATAACGAATAATTAGTGAAAGTGCAAGTTCAAATAACTCATAATCCTAAAAAAGCCCACGACAGAGAGGAGGCCACTGAAAATCTG
>NZ_NUMC01000157.1:0-30180 GCF_002577655.1 Bacillus sp. AFS040349
TTAAATTAGCATTTATAGCTTAGCACTTACTTCATCACAGGTTCTACTTAGTTGTCGACGATATTCCGTGATATTTCCTTCAGAAATATCCCAGAATATCCTCTTGCGAAGCAATTTCATGAAGCAGCTTCGAAGAAGATGATTCATGAAGGTTAATCAATGGGCTATAGCCAAGCGGTAAGGCATCGCACTTTGACTGCGACATGCGTTGGTTCGAATCCAGCTAGCCCAGCTATCTGAAAAAGACGTTTGCCTTGTGGCAGACGTCTTTTTCTTTTATGATACTGATTTTTTTAGTTCCTGTTTTCTTGCTACCTTGCTTAGTTCCTGTGGGTTGTAGCCTACGATCAGTTTGTTTCCGTCTGTGATGATTGGACGGCGTAGGAGTTTTGGTTCTTGGTGCATAAGTGTAAGTACTTCAGATAGAGAGAGTTCATTTACGTCGATATTTAAGTCTTTATAGGTTTGGCTCCTTGTTGCAAGAATTTCATCTATGCCTTCTGTTGTTAAAGATAAGATTTGTTTAAGTTCATCTATAGATGGTGTGTCACGAAAAAGATGTCTTTCGTGAAAGTTTACATTGTGCGCTTTTAGCCAATGCTTTGTTTTTCTACATGATGTACAACTTGGGTAACTGTAGAACGTTAGATTATTCACGATACTTCCTCCTCAGGTAATAAGTGTTTGATCTATCATTGGCCCCTGATAACTTGTTGGTTTAATTGTACATCATTTGTATAGTTATTGTATAGTTATTTGTTTAATGATATTTTGAATTTTTTATTACAACAACCGTTTCTTTTTTAGTTTGTTGCAGCATGATTGTAAACGCTATTTACAAGTATATAAATGGTACATTATAATAATTAAAGTGATGGACTTGTATGTCAGATTATAATTTGTCAAAAGCTATCATATTGATGTTAATTTTTATGTACTTCTAACATCAGGTTTATCTACCATTCAGCTATTGGCAAAGTCAACAAAGGAGGGATACATATGGATCGTATGTTCCGAGTATTAGGTTTCTGGACGGGAATCTTCGCAGTAATGTTCTATCTTGGGGATATGAAGACGACTTCCTTACTCTTTTTCGGACAAACTGGATTTTTTGTTTTCTTATCTTATTTAAAATTATCCGAACGCATGTACATTTATATTTTTGGTGCTTACCTAACTATTTTCTTTGTCGGATTTACGTACTGGACAACATTTATGATGATTCCAGGACATAACATGGGACATTAATTAAAACACCAATGTAAATGAAAAAACAGGCAGCTATTTTGTATAGCTGCCTGTTTTTCTATTATTAAAAACCATTTAAAAAAGGATTGCTTTCCATCTCTTGTTCAATACTGGTTACCGGACCATGTCCTGACAAAACAATTGTTTCTTCTGGTAGATTCAATAGCTTGTTATGTATGCTTTTTATTAGTTGCTCATGATTGCCACCCGGCAGGTCAGTTCTGCCAATGCTACCTGCAAATAATGCGTCTCCTGAAAAAACGATCCCTGCTTCTTCTACATAAAAAGAAACGCTTCCCGGGGAATGACCAGGTGTTTCATATACTTGTAAAGAAAACTCACCTATCTCTAATTTTCCTTCACCTTTAATTAATTTATCAGGCTCTGCCACACTAACAGCACCGGCCATAAAAAATTGAGAACCATTTAGAGATGAATCTGACAACCAATCTTTCTCCTGTTTATGTACATAAACAGGAATGCTCCATTGCTTTCTCACATCGTCTACTGCACCAATATGATCAAAGTGAGCGTGTGTAAGTAAGATGGCCAGCGGTTTTATATGTTGCTGCTCAAGTAAGCTAATCAGCTTTTTCCCGTCACCACCCGGATCAATAATTAAACATTCCTTCTTTTCATTGAAAAAAAGATAGCAATTCGTTTGCAATGGTCCTAAAGGGAGTTGTCTCCATTTCATTTTCTCATCCTCCAAATTATTTACTTACTTTTATTTTACACTATAGATATGTGTGATGATAACCACATGATGGTTAATTATAAAACAAGATGGTAAATATAATAGTACCCATTTGAATGAATAGAATCGAAAATAAACTCGACAAACGCCATGAAACCGATTAAAATATTAGAAGGACTTGTTATTGTATTTGTTTTTTTAAAACAATTGATTCAACGAAAAATGATCTACATAGAGTAAGGGGGCTTTATTAATGGGCTTAGTGATTATTTTTGCACTTGTAACCATTCTAGGGATTTTCGGACTTATTCGTTCACTGAAAGATAAAAACCTTCTTGGTGCAGCATTTGCGTTTGGTACTTTAGCTGTATTTGGATGGTTTGCCGTAATGACCTTTATTCACCACGGTTACCCAACTGCACACTAATAATTAAAAACAGAACAAACCCCTTGGCAATATGCTAAGGGGTTTTTTACTGATTATTTTTAAAAATGCTTCTGTACACTTTCTAGTTTACTTTCCATTGTAGACTTTTTATCTCGTCGATCATCGATTCGAATATTGGTTGCTACCCTCTGAATTCCTTTATTAAAAGGGGCTTCATGAATGTCTTCAACCACTTGAAGCAATGTATGTAACTCCCCTTCAATAATGGTATTCATTGGAGTTAGCTGATACTTTATTTTCCCTTCAGATTCGTATTTTTTAAGGATTTGTTGAATATCTGCTACATATTCACTAACACTTGGTGTATTTGTTCCGATTGGAATTACTGTTACATCTACTATTGCCATATTTGTCATCCTTCCTACTTTAAAGAAATTAGCTTTAACATCTTTTGTGAGTCCAAATTGATTAGATGCTCATATCTAGCACCATATAGTGCATAGTCCCCGTTTGGTGATAATTTTATTGGGAGATTTTCCATTTTTTCTATAACAGTTTGTTTTTCACCAGAGTCTAATGAAAAAGAAATTAGAGAAAACCCTGTTTTTTCTTTATTCACTTCTAGCATGTAAAAATGGTTATTATTATCCATATCATGATATGGAATTGACCAATCAGAATAAAGGGCAACTAGACGTGTCGGCATCTCCGAAAGTTGTTGTTGACTTGTTGAATCATAAAAACGAACAGTTGCTGTACCATCCTCATCCACTATTTCAATCGTAGACATTATGTTTGTGTAATTAGTATTAGCAACAACCCCATCAGAGACAGAAGTCTCCTCTTTGCTATCAAGGTTATAAATATATAATGGAGCAGTTAAAGCCGGTGCTTCTTGATCCCACTTTAAATAGCTCACTTCATGATCATTTATCCATTGAATGAACGGGATATCAACTGGATTTTCAACAAGTGTTTGCTCTTTTGTATCAATTATGTACGTATTATAGGTCCAATCTTCATTAAAACTAGATACAAAAAGCTGATGTTGATTTTGCTGATTCCAAGTGTACTGAAGCTCATATGATTCAATTGTCGTCTGATATTGCACCTTTGCCTCGTTGTCCACAATTATTAATTCTGCTTCATAGCTTGAAGGACTAGTATGAATTAATAAAAGACTATTGTCTTCATTTGCTTCCAATTGAACAATTGGTGCCTCTGATGTAAAAAACAATGTTGAATCTCCAGAGTATATATTATACGTATATACTTTAGATCCATCTGAATCATTGAGGATATAAAAAATGGTCTTGTCATCCTTCCAATCAGCAACTGAGTGGAATTGCGCCTCCTCTGTTTCTAACGGTAATGTGAGTTGTTTTCCCTGAAGTTGATTTCCTGAGCCCTTTACAGGAGTTTCTTGTTCCCTCATAGATAGTAACTCTTCATCATTCTCTTGTTGATGAGATGGATTACAACCCGATCCAAAAAGCACGATTAACAAGAAACATAAACATAATTTAGTTAATCTCATCAACTTTTCTGTCACCTGTCTCTCCTAATTTTTTCTCTATTATTTCATACGTTTTATCATGTTAAAATGTTTCATTTTATTATTAGATTATTCCTCATTAAAAAATAACATACTGAGGTGTAAAAAAAAATCAAAGCCGATGAACTTTTTTTGAATTTCTTAACTTTAACACTATATAAAAAAACGAGTGAATGAATATTGTTCAATCACTCGTTTTAAAAAGCTTGCTACATATATAATCCTGCGTAGAAAATACCCTTACTCTTTTTATAAATTTCATCAAATTGGTCAAACGGTAAAGGGTTCACACCATTTCCTAGCTCAATTGTGTAGCCTGGTTTTCTATAGTCATGAACGAACCAATCTCTGAAACCCGCATGACTGTCTATGTCTCTTACTGCTTTGTATCCACTAAGACGTTCAAATTCTCTTACAATCGCTTCTGCTTCTTCAGGTTCTTTCCTTAGATATCCCCAGTAAATCTCTTCTCCTTGTGTATGAAATGCCAATACACGATCAAAATTTTGTTTTTTAACAAGATTTGACAAAGCCATTGCTTCAGGCTCAGTTAAAGGAGCATCTCCAGGGTAATCACGTGGTGCTGGTGTTTTTGGAATTTTACGGGCTTTTTCAATATCCCAGTTAACAGGGTATTGATTATTCAAATCAATACCTCTAATATTTGCCTTCCACTGTGAAAAATCGATGCTTAAATCATTCATTTGCAAAAGACCTGCTTCGTAAGTGTTATCATGTGGTAATCCATTTAAAACAAGATCTACTCCATCAGGATTGACCATCGGGACAAATGAAAGGGTTGTTTCTTTATATATAGATTGGATATCATGCCCATTTATTCGCGTTGAACCGTTCCCTAAGGCATCAACATATTCATGTAACCAATACATCATCACACTCGTAGTTATCCATTCATTTGCATGAAAAGAACCGTTCATATGAATCTTTTTAGGACCATTCCCGATTGTTAATTGATAAATAGGTTTTCCTAACACACTATAGCCAACTATATCCTTTTTTATAAAAGGATACAAAAAAATTAATTTTTCTATTTCCTTTTCTAACTCATTTGAATCATAAGGTTTCTTCATCTTTAGTTCGGATTTTATTATATCGTCACCAACTAACTCCACGATATCACTACATTCAACAATAGATAGGCAGTTAACAGGAATATTTAACTGAGTGTTTGCTTCTATTTCACCTCTCAGCTCAACATCATTGCTCTCATGTAAAAGCTGATTGTCGAGTTGCAAATGAGTTGAAAGATCATTAAGTGAAATGCTCTTAATTAAGCGGATAATCATCATTGAACCTCCAATTTGCCTATTTAGTTATAGCTTATGTTAGGTTGGTTCAATTGTTGTTAAGTTCATTACTGTTTTTCAATATCAAAAAGGGCTGACTCTCTAAGACTAGCACCTTAGTTTGAGTCAGCCCTGTTATTAATTTTCTTCTTCTACCACTGTTTCTGCTTTTACTTCTGTTTCTTCTGCGTTTTCGCCATAAAATCGTAATAAGTCACCGTAAATGATTTCATCAGAGTAATTTAGCTCCTGCTTTGCTTTTTCCATATACGGATCACATACAGCCTGATCTGTAGGCTGGCCTGTTTCTTTATCATAGCAAATACCACGTGTGTAAACATTGTTTTCAGTGATAAAGCTTCCATCTCTTAAAACTGTGAACGATAATTTATCATCTGATAACGCATCTGTACCAAACTGTATTTGCTCACTAGTATCAATACCTAATAAACTCATAATTGTTGGACGGATATCAATTTGTCCTGCTACTTTCGTAATGTTCTTAGGATCTTTATCCGTTACACCTGGTATGTGAACAATGAAAGGAACACGTTGTAATTGTACTGTTTCAAACGGAGTAATCTCTCTGCCAATAAACTTCTCCATTGCTACATTATGGTTTTCTGAAATACCATAATGATCACCATAAAGGATGATGATTGAGTTCTGATAAACATCTGTTTTCTTTAAGTCCTCAAAAAATACTTTTACTGCCTCATCCATGTAGCGAACAGTTGGAATATATTGATTTAACGTTTTACTATTAGAATCAAACTCGTCAATCATACGATCCTCTTCCCCAAGTTCAAAAGGAAAGTGGTTTGTTAATGTGATTAATCTTGTATAGAATGGCTGTGGAAGATTATCAATATGTTGAACTGACTGTTGGAAAAAGTCGATATCCTTTAAGCCCCAACCAATTGAATTTTCTTCAGTTACATTGTAATCATTAACATCAAAGAATCGGTCATAGCCAAATCCTTGATACATCAAGTCACGATTCCAGAAACTCTTATTATTCGCATGAAACACTGTTGAATAGTATCCAAATTCTTTTAAAATTTCTGGTGTTGCATTGTATTCATTATTGCTGTTTGTAAAGAATACGGCACCACGACCTAATGGATATAAGGAGTTATCTACAATAAATTCTGAGTCAGATGTTTTCCCCTGACCTGTTTGATGATAAAAGTTTTCAAAGTAGTAACTCTCATTGATTAGATCATTTAAAAATGGAGTAATTTCTTGTCCATTTAATTCTTCATTTAGTACGAAGCTCTGTAACGATTCGAGTGAAAGTAAAATTACATTACGACCTTGTGCTATTCCTTGTAGGTCTTCATTTGAAGCTTTACGGTTAGCATTTACATAGTTCTCTATCTCAGTCAAGCTATCACTGTCCGCTAAAGCACGTTGGGCAGATGTTTTTGACTGCAATACCGCATCATAAATATGAAAGTTGTAAACACTGATGTTTTTTACCAGCATTTCTCTATCAAATGAACGTGTTAATAATTGTGGTCTTTCTGTTTCAGCTAATCCTAAATTAAAAAAGAATACAGCGGCTACTAGTAGAAAATAAGCGGACTTTTCTTTTCTAGTCAGTAATGAAGCGGATCTGAAAGTTGGCTTTTTTAATAACCAATATAAAATAGCTAAATCAACAAACATTAATAAATCACTAGGTAAGAAAAGATTTGTAATACTACTTCCTAAATCTCCCATATTGCTTGTCTGAAACAATACTGGAATTGTTAAGAAATCATTGAAAAATCGGTAAAATACCATGTTTGCCAGGAGCAAACCTGTTACAAAGATACTAGCACCAAATATATAGCGGTTTCTGTTCTTCTCCTTCATGAAAAGTCCAAAACCAAACATTAGTAACAGAAAACTTAATGGATTAATGAATAATATAAACTCTTGTGTGAAGTTTTCAATTTTAATATCAAAGCTAGTTTTATAGACAATGTATGTTTTTATCCATAGAAATAACGTTGCTAATAGTAGAAAGGAGATCTTTGAAAATGTCTTTTTGCGCATCTAACTACCTCCTCATCCCATGGGACAATTACGCTACCTTTTATCTCTAATTTTTTCCATTTATTAGGTTAGTATTAAACAACTAAAACATATCTTAATACTTTCTTTACAAAAAATCAATGTTTTTTCATACGCCCCTTACAATAGCCTGCTAGAATAATAATGTTAAGCTTATTCTCTATACCCTAGTATTAGACGTCCTAAAACATAAAAAGTTTCGTTTTCTTTAAAAGTAAAATAATTCTGAAAATAAACTCAGGAATATAGTTCTACTTTTGATTACATACAAACGATTCATTTAACTCAGTAATTTTAACATTAAAAATAAAAGGAGCTCTCTCATGGAGGCTCCTTTTTCCTATCACCTATCAGTATAGTTTATAGGTCTTTTTACGTGTTAATTTTATTTATTTAGTAATTTTGTCTTTACTAACCATGCTCCACCGATTACACCTGCATCATTCCCTAATGTTGCAACCGAGATGGACGCTGCTTTAGCAACTCGTGGGAAAGCAAAGCGTTTAAAATATTGCTCAACTCTAGAGATAAGATGGTCGCCTGCTTTAGATACTCCACCACCGATTACAATCTTTTCAGGGTTTAATCCATTGGATAAATTTGCAAGTACAAGTCCTAGTTGAAATGTAACATAATCAATTACTTCTACAGCTAAAGAATCGCCTTTTTCAGCAGCCTCAAATACATCTTTTGATGTTAAATCAGCGATTGTCTTAAGAATGCTATCCTGATCAGATGATTGAAGCTTTTCCTTTGCTATCCTTACGATTCCAGTGGCTGATGCGATTGTTTCAATACATCCAGTTTTACCACACCCACATTGAGCTCCACCTTCAGGGACAACCGTAACATGTCCGATTTCACCACCTGCTCCATTTACACCGTGGATAACCTCTCCATTTGAAATAAGACCGCCACCAACACCAGTACCTAGTGTTACACAAATTAAGTCCTTAGCGCCGTCTCCAGCACCTTTCCACATTTCACCTAGTGCTGCAATGTTTGCATCATTATCAATAACAGCAGGTAAACCGGTTTCCAGCTCTAAATGATCTCTTAATGGATAGTTTACCCAGCCAAGGTTTGGTGTTTCATAAATAAGTCCGCTCTCTAAATTAACTGGACCAGGAGCGCCCATCCCTACTCCACCAAGTCTTGATTTATCCATTCCTAGTTCTTCAAGCTTTGTATCAATTGCTTTAGCGATATCGGTTGTAATTGCCTTCCCTGATTTATCAGTAGGAATTTCCCATTTCTCTAAAATCTCTCCATAGTAATTAATAAATGCCATTTTGATTGTTGTACCACCTAAATCTACACCCACTAATATTTTCTCATTCATTTAAAATCACCTTTTTCTACTATTATATATGTGTTCATTAGTAAACGTTTTCAACCCTATTACTTTTTACTTATACAAATCACTAAACGTAGATTATCCTTATCTTTTAAGTTTTGTATTTCTTGTCTTAAGAGTAGAACTGCCATTTGGTAATCCTTTGGCTCTAACAAATTTGATTGATACAACTGTTTCATTTCTTCTTCCATTAATTCTAGGTCAGAAACTCGATCGCCTATGTAAATGATCGTTCCAAATTTTTTTAAAAGCTGCTGAACGTCATATATCGTTTTCAAGGTATCACCTACTTCATTATAACTAACATTTCTAAGCACTTAGTTATAAGCACTACTTTCAAGTATAAAGGAATTGAAAAAAGCGTCAAGAAAACGTTTATAATTTGTAAGGTTTTTTGACAAGATTATTTTTCTAGCATTCCCCATACTATATTTCAATATATTAAAAATCATCAAAAACCCTCTAATTCTCCTTATTTTTATTGGATCCAATAATATAATTTATTTTATTTATCAGAATAATTTATTTTTTCTAAAAAATATATTGTCATTTCTAAAAGACAAGTTTAAAATAGGGTTACTTATTAATTGGAAGTTTTATTAGGGGGAACAAGTAATGGTAACTTTTATTTTATGTGTACTTATTTTAATCGTAGGATATTTCGTTTATTCGAAAGTAGTTGAGCGCGTATTTGGTATTGACGATCAACGTGTAACTCCTGCCTACGCAAAAACAGACGGGTTAGACTATATGCCTATGAGCTGGTGGAAGGCATCACTTATTCAGCTACTAAATATTGCAGGCTTAGGTCCAATATTCGGGGCGATTATGGGAGCTCTTTATGGACCAGTTGCATTTATATGGATTGTTGCTGGATGTTTATTCGCTGGCGCTGTTCATGATTATTTTTCCGGCATGCTTTCTATTAAACATGGCGGTGAACAATATCCAACACTTGTTGGACGTTACTTAGGAAAATCAGTTAAAACAATCATAAATTTAGTATCACTTGTGTTAATGATTTTAGTTGCAGCAGCTTTCACAGCGGGACCAGCTCAATTAGTTGAGCAGTTAACACCTTTAAGTTATTCAGCTTCTTTAATACTTATTTTCGTTTATTTCGTATTAGCAGCTGTTTTACCTATTAACAAACTAATCGGAAAAATTTACCCAATTTTCGGACTTATCTTAATCATCATGGCTGTTTCTATTGGGTTTGCTTTATTCTTTATGGATCATTCCATTCCAAATCTAACCGTAGAAAATTTACATCCAGGTGAATTACCAATTTGGCCATTACTAATGGTTACAATCTCTTGTGGAGCCATTTCTGGTTTTCATAGTACTCAAAGTCCAATTTTAGCTAGAACGTTAAAGAAAGAAAGCGATGGACGTAAAGTATTTTTTGGTGCAATGGTTGCTGAAGGTATTATTGCAATGATTTGGGCAGCAGCTGGTATGACATTCTTTGGAGGACCTGATGGACTTCAAGGAGCTCTTGCTGAAGGTGGTACAGCAGGTGTTGTAAACGAAATTAGTAAAACAACATTAGGGCAATTTGGTGGAATTCTTGCCGTACTAGGCGTCATTATTCTTCCTATCACAACAGGAGATACAGCATTAAGATCATCAAGAATGATGCTTGTTGAATTATTAAGTAAATTTGGAAACTTTGATTCTAAAATGAAAACTGTATTAATGACAATTCCAGTTATCGTTCCAACTTATCTTCTAACACAAATGGATTATTCATTCTTATGGCGTTATGTTGGTTGGACAAATCAAGTAGTTGCAACAGTGATGCTATGGACAGCTGCAATGTATTTACTACAGAACAACAAATTCCACTGGATTTGCAGCCTTCCAGCATTGTTCATGACAGCAGTAACTGGCTCTTATATTTTCTATGCACCAGAAGGATTCCAATTATCCTATCAAACTTCTATGATCATCGGTTCACTTATCTTTTTAGCCGTACTAATTTGGTTCTTAACTCAAATGAAAAAATATAAAAACAATCCTCTTCCATATGAAAAGGTTGCTTAAACCCTAAAAGGGCTGACAAATTGTCAGCCCTTTTTTAACGATCAGGATCTTGTGGATGTAAAAATGTTGGTCGACGATTTTTCAATGGCATTGGTGAACGGAATAAAACATCCCTTAGAGCACGTGCATTAAATGGGATAAACGGATATAGGTATGGAACATTGAAGGACTTCATACGCGCAAGCATAATAATCCAGCCAGTAATTCCAGCTACTAATCCTATTACTCCTAACCATGCGGTAAATAGAAGTAACACAATACGGTAAATTCGATTAGCTAGGCTTAATTCGTAACTAGGAGTTGCAAAGGTACCTATTGCTGCAATGGCTAAATATAAAATCACTTCGTTTGTTAGAAGGCCAACTTCTACCGCTACTTGTCCAACCATTAAGGCGGCAACAAGCCCCAGAGCGGTTGCTAACGATGATGGGGTATGAATGGCAGCCATCCTTAAGATATCAATTCCAACTTCAATCAGAAGAAACTGTAGAAGTAATGGTACTTGACCTGGATCTTCAATACCAACAAATTTCATACCAGGTGGCAATAGACCAGGATTATCAGCAAATAAATACCACAGAGGTAAAATAAAAATTGAAGCCCACACTGCGATAAATCGAACCATTCGTAAGTAAGCTCCGACAATCGGCTTATTTCGATATTCCTCAGCATGCTGCAAATGATGCCAAAATGTTGTTGGAGTGATAAGTGCGCTAGGAGACCCATCGACAAAAACAATCACATGTCCCTCATATATATGAGCTGCTGCTGTGTCAGGACGTTCTGTGTATCTTACCATGGGATATGGGTTAAGATGTCGACCTGAGATAAATTCCTCAACTGTTTTTTCTCCCATAGGAAGACCGTCTGTATCAATAGCCAGTAGCGACTTTTTTAAATCCTCAACATGTTTCATGTCTGCAATATCCTCTAAATAGCAAACAACCACATCTGTTTTCGAACGTCTACCTATTTGTAAATACTCCATTCTGAGAGATCGATCTCTAATTCTTCGTCTTGTTAATGCCGTATTAAATACGATTGTTTCCACATACCCGTCTCTTGAACCTCTAACAACTTTTTCCATATCCGGTTCCTGTGGCCCACGGACAGGATATGTACGGGCATCAATTAAGATGACTTGATCAATACCTTCTATAACAAGAGCTGTTGGCCCTGCCAAAACGGTTCCAACAACAGTATTTAAATCATCTGTTTTCTCAATTTCAACGTACGGGATATACGTTTTGAGTAGCTTTTCAAGAGTATTTTCCTCGAGCTGCTCAGGTGTAAGCTCAGATAAATATCTCATTAAATAATGTAAGATATCATCTTTTACAAAACCATCCACCATAAATAACGCCATTTTACGTCCAGCATACTCAACATCGAGCTGAATTACATCAAAGCTTTTCTTTACACCCAGTCGTTCATTTAAGTACGATGTATTTTCCTGAAAATCCTTCGTTACAATCTTTTTTTCTACCTCATACGCCATAAGATTTCTCCATTTCGTATCACGATTTGTTACACATCTTTGACGTATTATTGGTAAAACATACCTATATTCCATTAATTTGTTATTTTTAGCTTGTACTCATAAAATCGTAAATTGAATCATACAATTTAGCAACCTGTCCTTCTCGGAGTTGATAAAATGAAAACAAAATGGATGATTGTCATCATTCTTGCCCTTATAACGTCTGGTATTCTTTATTTCTCACATGGTCAACGTGTTCGTGAGAGCATCATCTTTTTTCCCATTACCGATTCTGTAGCTTTTACAACAGCTTCAACTTCACTTGAATTTGTTGAAAATATGGATGATGATGAGTATGTCATTGAATGGGATGTTACCTCGTTTACAGACAAAGTCATTTTTCTTAGACAAGATTTATCTCTTCTTTTCTCTGATGGTAAATTAATTGATACATTATCAGAGTGGGAAGACCAAAGCCAAAAGCTAGCACAGTTTAAAAAGGTAAATGGTGAAGACAGTAGCCATTATGAAGCCATTAGTCTTCATTATGGAGAGATCCATTTGGAAGATGATCAAATCCGTAGTACACAGCAGATGACAAGTGATCATTTATATGTCATAGATTCGGAATTCACAAATGCTTTTTCATTTAAGAACGCACAAACAGAGGAAGAACTTGAGTGGAAAGATATTTTAGACAAAGTAAAGGCACAACACCTTGAATATAGCTGGAATCATTTAATAAATCATTATCAGATAAATAAAAATGAGTACGAGGCTATTCCATTAACGGAGCTTGCTAGATATAACACTGAACCTCTTTTAGGTCTTTCTAAGGCAAAAACACAAGAAGTCATCGGAAGTCTTTGGGAGGGTTTATATAAAAACTACTTCTTAGGTTTAAAAACAAAAGAAGGTAAGGTCATTGAACCAATTGGTAGTGCAATGCCTCTCCTTCTATTTGCAAAAGATTATTCACATATTTTAGTACTAATTCAAGCAGAAGACGGTACTCCTTTTAAATTTATTCAAAACATTAAAAGTTAAGGAGAAAGCTCATTCTGAAAAGCTTTGTAATTTTCATTGTTCGGATCATATTCTAGAGCTTTTGACACTTGTTCTAGCGCTAAATCCAATTTATTTTGGTTAGCGTATAATACTGCTAAATTAAAATGTGCTTGGTGGTAGCTGTCATCATTTGAAATGACTTGTTGCAGGTGTTCCGCCGCTTCATCGTATTTTTCCAATTGAATGGCAGCTACAGATAATAAAAACAAGATATCATTTGAAGTCTGATCACTTGAAATGGCTTCTTGTAAATATGTGTAAGCTTCTTCAAACTCTTCATTTTGAATAAGCTCCTGCCCCTTCATCGCTCTATACTCACTATATTGTGCTTGTGATTGGTCCATTCCGTACAAGAATAACCCTATTAACAATGCGATTGTTATGATAAGTCCGCCAACTCTAAGAAACCATTTTTTTTGGTTGGGCAGCTGAACGATGCTTGCAGCGAGAAATCCGCCTATTAACCCTCCTATATGCCCTGCATTGTCTATATTAGGGATTACAAATCCCAGCGCCAGGTTAATACCAACAACCACTAAAATATTTGAGCCCATCGTTCGGAAAAACACTTTTCGATTATAGACACCAATAAATAGTAGAGCACCAAAGCAGCCAAAAATAGCTCCCGAAGCTCCAGCGGACAGAAATGGACTGAAGGCAAAGCTGACAATTGAACCAGAAACCCCTGCTACAAGATAAATGAATAAAAATTTTCCTCTTCCATAAGCCCTTTCAACTGCCGGCCCAATATAAAAGAGAGCAAAGCTATTCATAAGCAGATGAAGAAACCCGATATGTAGAAAAACAGGTGTTATAAACCTCCACCATTCTCCATCGTAAATAAGCGGATTAAATTTAGCTCCGAACTGAATAAGTGTATTCGTATCTGTACTTCCTCCAAAAAGCTCAAGCACAAGAAACATAAGAATTTGAATGCCTAGAAAGATATTAGTAAAGAAAGGTTTGCCATTTTGAAAGAGCCTTTTTTCTTCCTCTCTTAGTTTATTTTGATGAGAAATAACTCGTGTCCTAATTTCATGAAGCTGAGATTCAGACACATCGGGAGAATCAAAATCTTTTACGGTGTCTAAAGGAAGATGTAGAGTATCTGACAACTTATCTAATCCTGGTTTCAGTTCAGCTTTCACAAGGATCATTGAGGTAATGTCAATGCTGCCCTTTCTTCCACCACTATAGCCCTTTAAAAACACTTCAGGATAATCATCTACAGGCGGCAAGCTAGAAAAATAGATATTTAAAACCGTCAAAGGACCTCTAACCCCTGTTTTTAAAAGCTGCTCAAATTTTCGACCGGCTTGTTCAATATCAATAGCAAGTGTATTACCCCAATCAACATCAGTTCTCTTTACCCTAATAATTGAAAACTGTTTCTTTCTAAAAGGTTCGAGCATAACCTCATTTCCATCTTGGGAGATAGCTAAGATTGTATACTTATGCTCAATAACTAGTTGTTCAATAAACGACCAGTAGACGTAATCCTGTTCTAAGACCATTTTAATCCGCTCCGCTTTAGTTTTCTTTATTATATCAATACATAAAAAAGAAAAGAAAGATTCTGCCTTTACAGATGAAAAAAAGCTGACAGTTCACAAGAAAGTCAGCTTTTATGATGGATTTTTTATTACGTTTTGATTTCTAAAAATTGTTCTTCTTATAAAATTAATGGAAAGCACGATTAACAAAACGATCTCTAATAAATGGTATTCTCATCGATAAATTAATAAAATATCTACGCAATTGCGGTTGACCTAATACAAAATTTACAATGCGATATCGATAACGATAAACAGCAAATGAACCTGCCGCAAGCATAAGTAATCGTCTCATGATCATCCCTCCTACACTTTATCATTAGTAGGAACGGCCGATTTTATCCTTTAAAAAAAGGTAACATTGTTTCCTTTAATACACTAACTGAGTGTTTGAATTGTTTCGTTTCTTTTTCATTAAGCTTTAAATCCAAAACCTTTTTAATTCCTTTACTGTTTACAATTGCTGGTACACCTATGTAAACATCTTTTTCTCCGTATTCTCCATTCAAGAAACAAGAAACGGTTAAAATAGAATTTTCATTATGAATAATGGCTTTTGTTAATCGAACAAGCCCCATTGCTATTCCATAATAGGTAGCACCTTTACGTTCAATAATTTGATAAGCCGCATCCCTTACACTAACAAAGAGGTGATCAAGGACCTCTTGGTCTGTTACCGTATCTAAGATTGGCATACCTCCTATATCTGCATGACTCCATACAGGAAGCTCTGTATCTCCATGTTCACCAATGATATAGGCATGCACATTACGGGTGTCCACATCAAAGTGTTCAGCCAATAAATATCTAAACCTGGCTGTGTCAAGAATTGTCCCTGATCCAATTACCTGACTCTGATGTAGACCCGAGTATTTCCAAACAGCATATGATAAAATATCAACTGGATTTGTCGCTACAATAAAAATACCGTTAAACTCATTGTCCATAACGTTTTTTACAATGTTTTTAAAGATTTTCAAATTCTTATCAACTAAATCCAATCTGGTTTCGCCCGGCTTTTGATTCGCACCAGCACATAAAACAACAATGTCAGCATCTTTACAATCCTCATAATCCCCAAACCAAATACGTGTTGAACTGGGAGCAAACGCAAGACCATGGTTAAGGTCCATTACATCTCCTTCTGATTTCTCCTTATTTAAATCAATTAAAACAAGCTCTTCTGAAACTCCTTGATTCAGCATCGCAAAGGCATAACTAGATCCAACTAAACCAGTGCCAATAAGAACAACACGATTAACATGCACAGCCATTATGTCAAATCCTTTCAATTGAGATATTTAAGTGAAAATTAGAAAAGCTAGGCACGTTGTCAATACAATTGCTGTAAAATTAACGGCATCATTGTTCATAAAAGCATAGTGATTAGATTTTCTCCCGATTTTCGAACAATGAATTCTTTTTTCAGTTACCTTTTGACAAACAGTACATTTGTATTTTATTTGAACAGTTTGCCCTAGAACAGTGTCAAAAATATTTCCAAGGAAACCAAACAGGGTCATTATTAAAACGTCTAGTATAGATAAAGAAAATACGAAACCTGACATGATACTAATAAAGAATGCCCCAACCAAACCAGCAAAAGAACCTAGCAGAGAAACAGCACCAGATGTACCCCTCTCCACTTGTTTTAGAGTAAACAACATCCTTGGACGTCCTTTACTTAATGTACCTATTTCCGAAGCCCATGTATCTGAATTTGCAGCCGCTAATGAAAGGGAAACAATGTGATGTACAGTGTATCGTTTGTACCTTGGAAATAATAAACAACCGCAATAATTGCTGGTAAGCCTCCATTTGCTGCCACCTGCATGATATCTCTTTGATCTCCTTTAGAAAGGATATCCTGTAAAAAAGATTTTTGCTTAGCTTTAACCTTACTTAACAGGCTTGAACTTACAAAGAAACAGCCCAATAAAAATAAACCTTTCCAAGTAAATCCTAAAAAAATAGCTGACCCTACCAAAAAAGCACCAATCATTCCGCTTATCGACAATGACCTCATTTTCCAAGCCCTATAAGAGAGGAACAATATAAATAGTAATCCTAAAAGCATCTTACTTAATAACTCCTTGCTCAGTAATAAGGGTGGATACAGGAACATCATGTGCTTCTCTAGGTACTTCGTCAGTTACTTGACAAGAAAAAGCTAATGAAACAGTATCATTTTTATAATCCGCAAGATATCGATCATAATATCCCCCACCAAAACCTATTCGATAACCATTTTTATCAAAACAAATACCTGGGACAAGGATAAGATCAATTACAGAGTTTTTTACAGCTGATGTTTCTGACATGATGGGTTCTTTTAATCCGTAAAAGACCTTCTCAAGCTGATCAAAAGAGGTAATGCTTCTAAATTCCATCGTATTGGTAGCTGGATCGCATTTTGGAACAACAACTGTTTTCTTTTCAGTCCACGCTTGTTTTATAATCGGAAAAGTATCAACTTCTCTGCCTCTAGAAACTGTAACAGCTACTGTATTTGCCTTATTCCATTTTGAGAAAGAAAATAAATGCTTATGTATTTCGTTTGAAAGCTGTTGGTATTCTTTATCACTGAGTTCGGTAAGTTGTTTTAGCATAATGCTTCTAATTTCCTTTTTCTTCAAGAATATCCCTCCTTTTGTTTATAGTAGCATATTAGAAAACTCGCTGACTGGCGAAATTAAAAGGTGAAGAAAGAAGTGTTAGTTGCAAATTAAATACTACGTCGAGCAGTCTCCTGTGCTACTAATTTATACTGTAATAACGCATAAAAAAAACAGTAGGATAAAAAATCCTACTGCTTACTTTGTTTCACGGTGTACTGTCATTTTTTTCTCTCTTGAACAATATTTCTTAAGTTCAAGACGATCTGGATTATTACGTTTATTCTTTTTAGAAATATAGTTACGTTCGCCACAATCAGTGCAAGCTAATGTAATATTCACACGCATGTTTCTTTCCCTCCAAACATAAAAAACTATAAAACAAATCAGACTTTAATATAATAGCATTTTTATTTGACAAATTCCACATCTATTTCATTATATTTTAAAGATATTGTAGAAATTCAGGCTTTTTATAGATAGAAATTAAATTTTTTATAAGAATTGACCACTGATACTCCTTTATGATAGCAAAATATCCAGTATGAGCTATCTCATCGGCCTGCTTAGGATGTGAGAGAATAAAAAGTATCGTTTCTGCTAAACTTTTGCTGTTAATTTGTGCAGTTAACATGCCACGGTCATGTAACAACACTTCTTCTAGGCCTCCAACTTGAAATGAGATGATTGGTTTATGCAAAACCATTCCTTCTAAAGCAACGATCCCAAATGGCTCATATAAGCTTGGTACAATAAGTGCTTGGCAATTGCTAAGTAATGTATTACGTTCCTCATCTTTCACAAAACCTGTAAAAAAAACGTTGCTCTTGATTTGAAGAATTGTTGCCATTTGTTTTAAATGTTCTTCATAAGGTCCTTCACCAGCTATAACAAGGTTTAATTCAGAATACTCTTTATGTATCATCGAGAAGGCCTCAAGGAGAAGGTGAAATCCTTTTTCTTTTACTAATCTTCCCATCGAAAACAAAAAAGGAGAATTGATAAAAGAAAACTTTTGTAGTGCTTGTGAAGACTCTAGCATTTTTTGATAGTTTTCGATAATAACACCATTTGGTATTACCTCTATTTGAATTTCTCGTTTTACTGCTCTGTTTTCTATTATATTTTTCATATACAGACTGCAAACGATTAGCTGATCTGAAGCTTCAATAAGCTGTTCCTCATATTTGGTTATTTTGGAAAGCTCTATTCCATTATTAAATTGTTTTCGTTCATGTTCAGTAGAATGAATCGTCGTAATTAATGGTTTATGTAAATCCTCCTTAATTTGACAAGCTGATGCTGAAAACATCCAATCATGTACGTGAATAAGATCAAATGAAATGTGCAGCTCCTGAAGAACAAATTGACTAAACCGAAAATTAATGTTCCGAATAAAATCGAACAAATCTGACGAGTTTTGTTTCCATGGCAGCAAGTGAAAGATGTGAACATTTTCCTTCTTTATATAACGTTCTTTGTTACTTTTGGAAGGCGTTAAGATAATAAATGTAAGATTATGTTTAATCCCTTCCTCCACGAAATCATTTACATGCCTGCCAAGTCCCCCAACTAGATGTTCTTCAAATTCAGGTGTTAAAACTAAAATTGTTCGATCACTCTTCATCATATTCTGTATATGCTGAGAACATTGGCACCCACGTCTCGCTCTCCTTCATTTCAACTACTTTTCTCCAGTTAAGCTGATTCTTTATTCTGTTATGATTATGGTACTCTTTTTTAGTAGAGCTTTTAATGACTATAGATTCGTTTTTAGAATTGCTTACGACGAGGTCACAAGAGTATATAGCAGTCTCAAGATCTCGAACTTCTAAAACACCACTGCATTTATCTACGTTAAATGAAAATTCTTCTTTGAATTGATTCTGCCGACAAAGAATAACTCTTACTAATAAATCATTAAAATCTTCTCCAAGTAACGAGGAAACTGCTATCTTAGTAGAAGAAACTAGTTTCCAGGAAACGAGTACAACGTCTGGATAAGTGAAAATTTCTATAGTATCGACACAAACCGGCGATTGATTTCGAATAATATGTTGGTGATTAAGAAGATGATATGTTTCCATAAAGATTCCTCTCTTATTTTCATACTCCATTTATCATACCATGTGCGAAATGTATTCAAACTTTGCTTTTTTAAAGAAATATCGTCAAAAAACTACATTTTCCTCAAAATATCCCTTCTTTACAATGAAAAATTATGATATAAAGGTAAAGGGAAATAATCAAAGAAGGTGAAATTGATGACAATTGTGATTATTATTTTATTTATTATAAGCATTGCTTTAATTGGATTATCTTTTTTCCAACGTGACAATGTTAAAGAACTAGAACAAGAATTAGACCATTTACAATTATCTGCAATGCAAGAAATTTATAAATTGAAAAAGAAAATGCGCATTGTAGAAGAAGAATTATTACAAAATGATGTTCCTTTAAAAGAACAAGCAAAACCTTATCAAGAGGATGAGGGCGCAAACCCTAAACGTATATTAGCAAAGTATCGCCAAGGTATGTCACTTGAAGCTATCGCTTTATCAGAAGCTTCTTCTGTTGAAGAAATTCGCTCAATTGTGGAACAGAATGAGAGGGCATTAACATGAGTAAATTAGGCTTTCAAGCATTTGCAGCAGGCATGATTGTTGCAACTTCTGTTCTTGGCGGAACCTATCTTCTTTCAGATCATCAATCTGCAACTGCTGATAGTGAGAAAAAAGAAGTAACAGAAAAACAAGTCAGCCAATTTCTTAAAAGCAATGGACAAGTTTCCATCACATCTGAAGAGTATGAAGAGCTTTTAGCACTAAAAAAAGAAGAAGTAGTACAAGAGGACTCTCAAAATCAACAACAAACTGAGACGGCTAAAGAAACTGAACAACCTAAAGAAGCTGAAGAAAAGAAAGAAGAAGTAATAAAGTATAATATTACGATTAAGGAAGGCATGACAACTAGTGAAGTTTCTGATCTTCTAGAACAAAATGCCATAATTGCCTCATCTTTCGAATTTGATCAATATTTAATCAAAAACAACTTTCATACAAGAGTCCAGCTTGGCACGTTTGAAGTCCAAAAAGGAATGACGTTCCAGCAACTTGCAGAAGCAATTACTAGGTAACGTAAAACAGCTAAGATTCTTATTCTTAGCTGTTTTTTATTTACTTATGAATTCAAATCGTATCTCTGTCCTTTAATCAAGTACATAATACTCTCAGAAATATTTGTTGCATGATCTGCTGTTCTTTCAATATAGCGACAAATGAACATAAGCTGAGTAAGTTGCTGATAGCTATCTTTTTTAGATGACATGAGATCTAATATATCTCGAATTGTTTCTCCATATAATTCATCAACCTGATCGTCCATATCAGCCACTTCTTTTGCTAATACAAGGTCTTCTTCATTAAAAGCCTTTATCGATAATGAGAGCATTTTTGTAGCAATTTCATGCATCTTTCTAATATGTTTAATTGGTTTAACAAGAGGTTCATCACCGATTCTAATTGTTGACTTAGCTATGTTTACTGCAAAATCAGCCATTCTTTCAATATCACTTGAAATTTTAATTGCAACAATAACTCTTCTTAAATCTGTTGCAACAGGCTGTTGTTTAGCAATTAAAAGAATTGCTAAATCATTAATTTCTTCATCAAGGTCGTCCACTCTATAATCATCCTCAATAATTTGAAGAGCTTCATCAATATTTTGTTTTTCTAATGCATCAATTGACTTATTAAGTGCAATTTCAGTAATACTTCCTATTTCAATTAATTTATCTCTTAAGTTTTTTAAATCAATCTCGAATCTTTCTCTTATACTCATAATGATTACCTCCTATGTAAATACAGTTATATATTCCCCAAAACAATGCTTTATAACACTAATATAAGTTTATAGATAAAAAAAGTCGTGCACTTTTGGAAATGCACGACTTTTTTTATTAACCGAATCGACCTGTAATATAATCTTCAGTTCTCTTATCAACAGGATTTGAAAAGATTTTATCCGTCGCATCAAACTCTACAACTTCTCCGTTTAAGAAGAACGCTGTTTTATCTGAAATACGAGCAGCTTGTTGCATGTTGTGAGTTACTATGATAATGCTATAATCTTTCTTTAAATCTTGAATTAATTCCTCTACCTTAAGAGTTGAAATCGGATCAAGCGCTGAAGTTGGTTCATCCATTAAGATAACATCAGGCTCAATTGCTAGGCAGCGAGCAATACATAAACGCTGTTGTTGTCCCCCAGAAAGACCATATGCATTTTCTTTTAATCGATCCTTCACTTCAGACCAAATTGCAGCCCCACGTAAACTTCTCTCAACAATTTCATCTAAAATACGTTTATCTTTTATACCGTGAATTCTAGGTCCGTAAGCGATGTTATCATAAATTGATTTAGGGAATGGATTAGGTTTTTGGAAAACCATACCAACTCTTGTTCTTAAATCTTCAACCTTATAACTCTTATCAAGGATACTTTTTTCTCTATATCTGATATCTCCTGATATACGAACAACAGGTATTAATTCAACCATTCTGTTTAATGTTTTAATAAATGTCGATTTCCCACAACCAGAAGGTCCAATGATTGCAGTTACTTCATTTTCATGTATAGAAAGGTTAATGTTCTTTAATGCCTGATCTCCACCGTACCATAAATTTAAATCTTTTGTATCATATACAACACTCTTTTTATCCACTGACTTCTCTGATCTTTCAATAGTCGTTACATTGTTCTTTTCACTATCAGATAAAACTGCCATAGTTTGAAAACCCCCAAGAAATTAAAATCTATTTTGAAACTTATTTCTAATAATGATTGCAATTGAATTCATTAAGAATAATACGATTAAGAGTATAACGATTGTAGCTGCAGCAAGGTTTGCATATTCAGCAACAAGAGCAGAGTCAACAGTCCAATAATAAATTTGCATAGGTAAAATTGTAAATTTATCAAAAATTCCATCTGGAAGTGGAATTAACAAAGCCGGAATACCTATAACAACTAGAGGTGCTGTTTCACCTATTGCTCTGGAGAGAGAAAGTATTAGACCAGTTAACACCCCTGGAATGGCTGCAGGTAAAACGATATTTTTTATGGTTTGCCATTTAGTAGCTCCCATTCCATAAGAAGCTTCTCTAAGGTATTGTGGAACAGCACGAATCGCTTCCTGACTTGCAACAACAACAATTGGAAGTACTAATAAAGACATTGTTAGACCACCAGCAAGAACAATATTCCCTAATCCAAAGCTTCGTACAAATACAGTCAATCCTAATATACCGAATACGACCGATGGGACACCAGCTAAGTTAGAAATATTAGTTTGAATAATAGATTTTAATTTCCCGTTTTTCGCATATTCCTCTAGGTAGATTGCAGTTCCGACTCCTAAAAACATTGTAACAGGTGCAACAACGACCATTAACCATAAAGTACCCATGATCGCACCCATAATACCTGCTCGTTCTGCATCTGTTGAAAGTTTATTCGTAATAAATTGAAAGTCAATCCATCCAATACTATCTGAATATACACGATAGATTAATGTTAACAATACGACTAATCCAAATAGGGTAGCTAATAGAAAAACAACGTTCGCAAGGTTATTTGCAAACAATCGCGATCCCATTTTTTTCTGTACCTGTTCAACATCTACATATTTCATCTTAATATTCCTCCCTATATTTACGAGAAATATACTGAGCAACTAGGTTCATTATAAGAGTAAAAACAAATAATGTCATAGCAACAGCGTATAAACTGTAATAAATAGTTGAGCCTGCAGGAGCTTCCCCACCAGTTACTTCAACGATATAAGCAGTCATTGTCTGCATGGATTGTGTTAGATCAAAGGTAAAGTCCTTGTTACTTCCACTTGCAATTGCGACGATCATAGTTTCACCAATCGCACGAGAAATTCCTAATACAAACGAGGCGATTATACCAGATATAGCAGCTGGAATGACAACTTTCCAAGTTACCTCAAGTTTTGTCGAACCAAGGGCAAGAGCACCTTCTCTCATTGTGTTTGGTACAGAACTCATCGCATCTTCAGAGAGTGAAGCTACCATTGGAATGATCATAATACCCATCACTATACCAGGGCTTAAAATATTAGTTGGTTCTAGAGCCGGTATAAATGATCTTAATAAAGGTGTTACAAAGGTGTAAGCAAAAAAACCATATACGATTGTAGGAATACCTGCAAGAATTTCTAATATAGGCTTTAAAATTCTTCGAACTTTATCTGAAGCATATTCACTCAAGAATACAGCTGCCATTAAACCAACTGGAATAGCCACTATCATGGCAATAACTGTTGAATAGAGAGTTCCCAATAATAATGGAAGTACACCAAATACTGCATCATCACCTAATGGCTTTAAAATTGTTCCAGTATAAAAGTCTAAAAATGGAACATCTCTAAAAAAGTTAATTGTTTCAGTTAATAGAGTAACAACTATACCAATTGTTGTCAGTATTGATATTGTTGCAATTGCTAATAAAAATTTAGGCATGAACTTTTCTGTGACTGAAGTTAAATTTGTCGTGCTTCTCTTTTTTTCAATCATGTCACGGATGCTCTCTTTATTATCCAAGATCGAAAACCCCTTCCATCCTCCACATATTATGTAAGGTGAAATTTTATTGTAGATAGTTTTAATAGAAGAAAATACATAAGAAGATGAGAAGCTAAAACTTCTCATCTTCTTACAGTTAGGAAAACTTCGAGGATGATTATTTTAATCCTTCTAAGAAGCTGATTGATTCTTGAATTACTTCATCTTTTAATGGAGCAAATCCAGTTTCAGCAGCTACATCTTGAGCATTTTCCATAGTGTAGATTGCATAATCAAGAACTTGTGGCTTTTCTTTTGCCATATCAACATTTAGGTATGTGAATACTGGACGAGTAAATGCTTTGTATCCAGCTTCATCATCTAAACCGATTGTATCTAAGCTTGGAGCAACAGGACCGTTACCAAAGTCTACAGAAACTGCGTTTAATTTATCTTTATTGCTATCGTAGTATCCATATCCAAAGAATGCAATTGCATTTTTATCTTTTGAAACAAGATCTACAAGAGTAGAATATTCTTGTTGTAGGTTTACACTATCAACGAAATCTTTTTCTTCCATAATCGTTTCAAACATGAACTCGTTAGTACCATGGTTTTCGTTAGGACCCATAGGCTTGATTTCTTCAGCTGGCCATTCTGGGTTAATATCAGACCATTTTGTTACTCCACCTTCAGCAAGGAAGATTTTAACAACTTCTTCTTGAGTCATTTCAGTTGCCCAATCATTTTCTTTGTTGATAACAAATGTTAAACCATCAAGAGCAACTTGGAATTCTTTAACTTCAATACCAAGCTCTTCAGCTTTAGCTGTTTCTTCTTCTTTAATATGACGAGATGCATCATTGAAATCAGTTCCGTTTTCAGCTACAAGAAACTTTTCAAAACCAGCAGAAGTACCCGCACGACTTACTTCAACAGAAACTTCTTCATTTTCACCCATATAGTTTTCAGCCATTCTTGCCATGAAAGGATATACAGTACCAGAACCATCAATTACAACGCTACCTTCTAAAGTTGCTTCTTCTTCAGTAGCTTCTCCGTTACCAGTGTTAGTTTCTTTTGTAGTTTCTCCGCCACCACAAGCAGCTGCGAATACAACTAAGATTCCCATTACGATAAGTAATGCCAGGTTTTTAAAGCTTTTCATTGCCAATTTCCCCCTAAAGAGTGTTTTTTGTTTTGTCCTACGAGTATTAGAATAACGCTCTAGTATTAATAACGTTTTAACTGAATGTAAAGGTTTTGTAAATTTGTGATGGAGTTTGTCATATTTTGTGTAAGGATGGGTATTAGGGTTATTAAAACAATATTCAATTTTTATTTTTATACAAGGAAATTGTTACATACATAATATTACGAACCAAATTTACCCACTACTATCACCATCAACAAGATTGTTCTTTAGAACTGGTTTTCGACTAGTTTGATCTATGCTTTCTTCGCTTTCTTCTAGTTGCACATTTTTCACAAAAAAGTATATTACGAAGTGACCTGCTCCAATAATGGCAAGTAAAACAGGAATACTTTGTTTTTCATCAAAGAAAGAAATAGCAATGATAAACCCTAGTATTGATACAATTCTTCCTGCGTTTAGAAAAATCTCTTTTACTACAATGTACTCTATTCTTGCTTTTGCAGCGCTCCACGCCTTTCCAATCACATCAAATGTTAATGACATATATGGAACGAGCAACATCGGATACCCAATAGCAATGAGTACAGCATATATAAGTAGCTTTTGATAAGTCAAATCAAACAAAATTAAATAAATTGAGAAATATAGTAAAGTTCCACCTATCAAAATGAAACGTTTACGCTTATTTTTCTTTATCACTCTTGATGCAAGATAATAACCTATAAAAGCTACACCTGAATTGACTAAACCGAAAGTCCCTAACGCTAATTCACTGCCTGTTGTAATAAAGACGAAAACACCAATGACAAAAGCAAATGTTCCTTCCCTTAAGCCTTGAAAAAAATGCGCTCTTGTAATATGTCGCCAATTTTTATTATTCTTTCTTTCATGAAAAATTCGTCTTAATATATAATCTCCTTCGGCTTTTCTTCTCTTTAAAAAAAAGCTCAGTACTACAGCGCCTGAGAATAATAAGAGAGAAATTGTAAAAATTGTCGTATAACCAGTAAAGTTTTTTAGCCTAGAGATGACAAAACCGGCCACTATAGGACCAACCATTCCTGCTGTAGAGTTCATCACACCTAAAAATCCATTAAAGAAATCTCTTGTTTCAGGTTCAGTAATCTCAAATGTTAAAACATTAAACGCAAGCCAGTAGAAACCATAACCAATCCCTAAAGTACCTCCTAGAAGGATAAGAAATTTTGCGGCAGATCCTCCAATCATAAGAACACTTAAGAAAAATACAGCTAAAAAAATAACACCTAGCCTTAATACGATTACACGATCTACTTTTTTAGCCAGCCTTCCTGCAAAGATAAAGGTTATAGGCTGCATCACTACAATTGATAAGTTGTAAATTGCTAAATCAATAAACTTTCCGGATTGTTTCCATAAGTATACGTTCACAAATGTATTAGAAAGTGCAATACTTAGGGAATATAATCCTCCTATTACTAATAATAAAATCAAATCCTTACTTACATCTACATCACCGATAATTTTTTTCATTTTTGACATAAAAACTACTCCCCTTCAACTTCTAGTACATAGTTTGTCTTATCGGTTTGTAGTTATGTATATATCTTGCAATTAGTAAGTTGAGTGGAAAAAGCCATACAAAAAAGGACTAACAAGTTTGTTAGCCCTTCTCTTTAACTTCTTATTATTTCGCAGCGCTGAAACGCTTAGAAACTTCATCCCAGTTTACTACATTCCAGAAAGAAGCGATGTAATCTGGACGGCGGTTTTGGTAGTTTAAGTAATAAGCATGCTCCCAAACATCTAAACCAAGGATCGGTGTTTTTCCTTCCATTAAAGGAGAGTCTTGGTTTGGAGTGCTTGTTACTTCTAATTGACCATTGTTTACAACTAACCAAGCCCAACCTGAACCGAAACGAGTTGTTGCCGCTTTAGCAAACTCTTCTTTAAAGCTGTCGTAGCTGCCGAATTTAGCATTAATTGCTTCACCAAGTTCACCAGTTGGCTCACCGCCACCATTTGGAGATAAGATTGTCCAGAATAGACTGTGGTTTGCATGTCCACCACCATTATTACGTACTGCTGGACGAATAGCTTCAGGTACAGCGTCTAGATTAGAAACTAATTCTTCAACACTCTTACCTGCTAGATCAGCATTTCCTTCTAAAGCAGCATTTACATTTGTAATGTAAGTGTTGTGGTGTTTTGTGTGATGAATGTTCATTGTTTCTTTGTCAATATGTGGTTCTAGTGCATCATAAGCATAAGGTAATTGTGGTAATTCGTATGCCATTTTTAGTTCCTCCTTAATATATGTACGTGATAAAAGCCTGTGTAAGCTTTTCAAGTTTAAGGTTACCAAAATTGCCCTGTACTTTCAATTGAAAAGCATTCAAACACATAACAGTTTTCTCACAAGTAATAAATTATATACAATAGAAGAACCTATCTTAAAACCTGAAAAAGAAAATACGCTATCATACTTAATTGAATGAATCCTTTTGCAAACACACCTGAAATAAATCCTAATAGAGAACCAACACCTGATTTTATAGCTAATTTAAATTCCTTCTTATGAAATAATAACTCTGCAATTACAGCGCCTATAAAAGGCCCAATTATTACACCGATAAACGGAACAATAAAAGGTCCAACTAATAGACCAATCGTACTTCCCCAAATAGCCGCTTTACTACCGCCAAATTTTTTTACCCCTAACAGATTTGCTAAATAATCTGCTCCGAATAGTAATGCAATAAAGAATCCCTGTATAATCCAAAATAACCATGTTAGTTCAGTAAATTCAAAAAACCATCCATATAGTAAAAATCCCGCAACAATAAAAAGAACACTTGGAATAATTGGATAGATAAGTCCAATAAAGGAAACAACAAACAATAAACTAATAACGGACCAATAGATTATTTGCATAAAAGAACCTCCTTAAAGTAAATAGTGGCTAATACAGACTTCTTTTATTACATTATTCAAGTACTCTTTTCTAATAATATATGATGAAACAAAATAAACGGTATCCCATAGAACCGCACAATTTAATATGAATAATTAAAAGACAGATTGCCTAAATATGAGTGTTTAGACAATCTGTCTTTTTTAGTTTACGTTAAATTGTTTTGAAATACTAGACAATGAATTAGATAAGCCTTTTAATTGTAAACCAATTTCATGGGTGCTTTCCATCTGCTGTATTTGATCACCACTAGTTGAAAGCATCTGTTCTGAACTTGCAAGAGTTTCTTGTGAAATGGATGCAAAGCTTAACGTTCCTTCCTCCAGGTCTGGGAGAACTGATTTTAAGCCTTGAAGTTCTCCTTGCATTCCTTGCAGTCGCTTACTCACCGTCTCAATTTCAACCATTAATTCATCAAAAGATGCTTTTGATGAATTTGCTGTTTCTAAGTTGCGTTTAATTTTCATAAGCATATCATCGAATTCTTTTGTAGCCCGAATCGTTACATCTTCCATTTCAGCAATTGATTTTGAGATATCTACAGTTGCCAATGATGATTGTTCTGCTAGTTTACGTACCTCATTTGCAACAACAGCAAAACCTTTTCCTGCTTCCCCTGCTCTTGCCGCCTCAATCGTAGCATTAAGAGCTAATAATTTCGTTTGATCGGCGACACCTTTAATTAAACCTACAAGATTTGTGATTGAAGAGGAATGATTCTTTACTTGTTGAATCGTTGAGGTCATGTGCTCAAAATCTTGTTCAAAACTATGGATGGTATTGATTAAATATGTGTTGTTCTTTTCTCCTCGCTTTGCAGATAAATTCATATCTTCAGAGCTCTGAAAAACTGTGTCCATCCCTGAAATCAAAAGTTCAATTCTATGTTTCATTGATTGAAAGCCATTTACACTGCTTTCTGAGCTACTTGCTGTTTGTTCTGCACCTTGTTTCACAACATTAATGGCTTCAATTAGCTGACGGCTATAAGAAAGAGCATATTCTGAAGAATGGCTCAGATTTTCCCCGGTATTTTCTAGCTCTGTTGTTGTTTCATTGATTTCATTTATCACGACTCTCATCTGTTCAATCATCATATTAAAACTAACTTTGAGAGATTGAAGCTCAGGAATTGTTGTATTAATTAAGGCTTTTTTATTTAGATTTCCCTCACGCACCTCAGTCATAACATTTTGAAGCTCATTAAGTGGCTTTGTTAGACTTCGTACAAACATAATTAAAAGGATAGTTGAAATAATTAAGCTAACAGCCATTACAATAATCATAAATTGTGCCATTTCATTTACTGGACCTAAATAAGATTCAGTTGGAACCACAAGAAACGTTTTCCCATTAATCTCTGGCACTTTTATGACAGAAATTGTATAGTCTTTTCCATCAATTGTTTGATGAAAAACAGCATTTTTTCCATTTGCTATTTTTTCTTTAAAAGACTCAGTAAAAGGAATGTATGCTTTATTACTTATTTTAAATGGTTTAATTACATTTTCCGAATAAAAAAATATATCCGATTGGATGCCGTCTGATTCTAACTGTCGTTGCTGGTCACGAATACTAATCTCTAATTGTTGCATAAAATATAGGTCATCACTCACATATAAGAACTTTAAGTTCTTAGCAACGTATGCCATCACTTCTGATTCACGGCTTATTCGGTTTTCAATCGTCTCAATCGTTGTATCTTTTGCCTTTAGGTAAGAACTAATTCCAACAATATTAATAGAAACAATCAGTAAGAAAATAAATAAAAACAATAAACGATCTTTTAAACTGAATTTTGAAAAAACTCTACTCATTACAGAACTGGTTTCTGGTATCTTTTCCTTTTCTGTATTCTTTCTCTTTTTTAACTTTTTCGGTGTGAATTTCTGCTTATGTATTGGTGTCTTTTTTATGTAGTTCGCCCATTTCAATCCCAAGTTGAGCCCTCCATATCTCGTGTAATTTCGACTAATTATAACATCGAAATGTTAAGCTAGTGTTAAGATTAAAATCCACGTCAATAAGACCTTCTTCATATTTTTTAAAAAAAGATCCACCAATTTAGCTATTTTAATGGTAATTATATAAAAAAGGGGCTGACCCAAA
>NZ_NUMC01000158.1:0-1302 GCF_002577655.1 Bacillus sp. AFS040349
CTATTGGAATTGTGAAGTGATACACTTAAACTAACGTACGCAGGTTTGTTGAATAAGGACTTCAAAAAATACCCTTAATTAAGCTAAAAAGTCCTTCTCTTTATTAAGAAGGACTTTTTTATGTGTTATTCCATTGTCTCATTCATTGTAATAGTTTCGCTTGCTTCATGACCAGATTCTCCATGTCCTGGTCCAAACAAATTCAATATTACAACTCCTACAAGAATCAGTGTTATTCCTGCAATGCTAGCCATGTTAAGTTTTTCCTTCCAAACTAAAACTGAAATTACTGTAGTCAAAACAAGTCCTAAACCTGCCCATAATGCATATGCAGTGTTTAAGGGGATTGTTTTTAGCGACAAGGATAAAAAGAAAAAACAACCAACGAAAGCTATTATTACCCCTATTGTAGGATAGAGTTTTGAAAAGCCTTCAGATGCTTTTAATAGGGAAGAGCCAATAATCTCCCCCACTATTGCAAGTGCTAAATATAGATATGACATTATTCGTCCTCCTGAATCATGTTTATTAGTTCATCAAAAACTTGTGTTTTTAGTTCTTCATTTAATGGTGCCATTCCAAATATTTCTGAAAACCAAAGACCATCTATGGATAATCTTGTAATTGTTATTTTGACAGGATCAATTCCATCAGTTATTAACTTTGTATGCAAAATATCGTATCTCTGCCGGAATTCATCTAATAAATCTGGATTAATAAACATAGCAGCCATTAGTGCGGAATTTAGATTATTGTTTTCTAAATCGGAAAATGTAGATTTAAGATAAGCCCTATTCCATTTTCCTATTGCGTTATCATCGTCGTTATTAACTAACGTATTAATGCATTCGAAATAATTATTTATCCAATCTTCCACCATTCCTTTAATTAATGCTTCCTTGCTAGGAAAATGGTATAATAATCCACCTTTACTCACGCCAGCTCTTTGGGCGACTGCCTCTAATGTGAGTTTGACAACTCCTTCTTCTTTTACAATTTCAGATGCAGCAATCAATATATTTTTTTTCTTATTAGCATGCTTTGAAATAGACATAATAACCTCCATAACTTAGATACATATAATATACCGTCTGGACGGTTTTTTTGTCAATCGAATTAAAGCTCTTATTTAATATCACTCTTTCACATAAAAATAATCCAATAAATTAATCTAAAGATTGTGAAGAAATGTACTTAAAGTAAAGGGAGCTTTAGTTCAACAGTCGATTTCTTAAAATCGGCTTTATTTATGGGTGAAAATTACATTACCGTTGTAAATCCGCATTTTCAGGACTCTACCCC
>NZ_NUMC01000159.1:0-23018 GCF_002577655.1 Bacillus sp. AFS040349
TATTAAATTAGCATTTATAGGAGGGAAGAGAAAGGGGAATGAAGATGGTGCTGAGGGTACGGGTAAAGTGCAAACTGGGGGCAGGGAACTTTCAATTGATGAATATCTAAAGCAACTTGATAAAGCAGAAGAAATGTATGAGTCCTTTAGAAAATCCAAAACTGATGTCCAGTCTATAGCTAAGAATACTGGAATGACCGAACAGAGACTACAAAGAATCAAGGAGCATCTATTTATCAAAGAGCATATAAAAGAACATGGAATTGGACGTTTTGAATCAGATTATCAAATTGCACAAGCTTGGGATAGGCTTCAAAAAGGTACTTATAACAAGAATGATATTGATTTATTGAATCATGAACTTTTTGAATCAAAATTTTAAGGAATATTCAAAACGGATTACAGGACCGCACATGATAAAACAGTTGAATCTGGGAGTCCTTGGTATCCACCTGAGGAGGAGTAAAATTGGCTTCGTATGTTTTATTATTAAAGGAATATGAAGATGATGATACTGTAGTTTATAAATTTGGACCTAATGAAGAGACTATGGGTAAAATAGAGTTAAATAAAATAACTAGGAAGTTTTCAGAGTTAGAAAGTTTACCAGGTCAAAATATTTCCACTAAGTTTTATTTTGATCGAGCGGCTCAAAGATTGGCAGTTTGCCTTGTAAGAGAAGGTGGCATATTTCCAGAAAAAACAGTTTTTGAATCATAGTAGCTACAAATAAAACCTTGATGGGTAGGAGCCTTTCCAGGTTTTATTATTAACTAAAAGGAATCATATTTGAATTAATAACTCATGATGGTAAGCAGAATTACTAGTATGGTTGCAGTGACACTTAAATAAATTGACCACACTTATTATTTAACCTTTATATACAAACGAGAATGACAAAGCTCGTTGTGATAAATGAGGAAAGTTTTATGTTAGCTAAACAATGAATATTGCTTAAGTGAAATTCATAACTCATGAAGGTTATACCATCATGGAGTATCGTTTTAAAAATTGAAAGGAATGAACAAGTGTAAGAATCGGGCGATAAGACATTTTATATGGCAGGGGTAGTTTGACATGGTATGGCTAACAAACTAACAAGATTGACAAAGCTCGTGGCGATAAACAAGAGGTAAGTTAAAGAATGTTCTTTTACTGCCTTTTGCCTATAAATTTTATGTTGTATTTTAACTAAAGACGGTCCTATAATTCTCGCTATTCGTTTAAAAAGCGTTACTCAAATTATGTAACGGGAGGATGGGAAATTGAAAGTTATTTAGTATGTATATACGTATCTCTCAGCGAGAGAGAAAATAATCGAGTAATGAAGGGAAGATACCTTTGGATACAGAACAATTATTAAAAATTTGTAGTGAATTAGGTATAAAACTTTTTGTTAGTGATACTTTTATACGAGAAAAAAAGGATACTATGAAAATTATAATCAAATAGAGAATAAAGCTGGTGAATGGCATTACTCCGAGATGAACTTTGAAAATAGGCTGTCTCCCGATAGAAAAGAAATGAAAAGATTTTATTACAAAGAGGAAGCGATTAAATATTTTTTTCTAAAGACTTTAAGAAAGTTCTATTCAAATAGAATTCATACGCCAAATAATCCAATAAGAAATATACTAACCTTCGAAGAAACCAAAAGATATTTCGATACTTTAGGCATTATGGAGGAATGTTATAGTTTTGATAAAAAGGCCACAATCAGTATTTGCTGAGAAGCTTAATGGTCAGATTGTAGTAAGTTATATCGACCAAGAAAATAAAATTAAATTTTCTACAATGCCCTTAAATATTGAAAGAGGTGTTTTTATAATGTACAGACTGACTTATTCTCTTCACTTACTTAAAATGGTAGAAAAGACATATATAGAAAGTGGAGTATTAAAAGGGAAATTTAACGATGAAGATATAGAGGTATTTATTAAATAAGACAACTTAATGTGGTGGTCGTAGGATATCTAACGAACACTTTTTGTAATTATATGAGAAAGAAATTTATAACATAGGCTACAATTAAAGCAGGTTTTCTAAATTAGTCAAAGCTTGTAAGGAACTTTCCCATATATGGGTGTAGACAAGTATCGAAACATTACATAAAAAGAGGAAATTAATAAATGAAGGTAAACCATATCTAACAGGATATGCAACGACTAAAAATGCAGCCGAAAGAATAATCGGAGACTCAAGAAAATTATTCGAAGGATTACAAGTAACACCCTATTGGGAAGATGGAACGAATGCTGCGGAATATAGAAATAGAATGATGAATGAGCTAGAAGGATTAAAATAGTAATAGGAGAAGAATGATGGGATTAAATGAAGGCAAAATAATAATTAATAGTAATAAGCTATACAATGGAATGAATAGCGAGAGCTTTATTTATACATTCTCATTTGATGTAAATAGCTATGTCAATGGCGATATTGAGAGATATAATTTTATAAATCCACAACTCATAGATGGGCTATCATTTTGGATAAGAATTGTATTTAAAAAGAAGTGTATATCATCGATTGAGTTGAAAAATGCCGACCCAAAATTAAAAAATTCTTATGACAATTGGGAAGATGATAAATTAGAATTAAAAAGAAAAAGTCATGATGAATGGTTAATAAATCAACTAGGACAACCGACTGAAAGAAAACGGGCAATTTTAAAATATGATTTTACTTGGGGGGAAGTATTATCCTATTATGAGCCAAGAGGTGGGGATACTGGAATAGCGATAAATTATCATAAACAGAATGTTTAAATTGTGTAGAAGTGCGTCATTTGATGATTTTGAAGTAACTTTAGGGGAATTTGCTTTTTGGTTTAATTATTATTCAGATGGCAGTACGTATATTAATAAATACTAATCATAACATTATGAGCTTTTTGAACTTGTTAGAGATAAAGAAAACAAAGTAGATGTATTTATAGATAAATATAAATCAGCATTGGTTTTATATTTTCTTTCAAAAAGTAGTTGAAGTATGAACATGTGATTCAATGTTCAAAAGAAGATTAAGATTGCAACATCATTAAATAGTATTAAAGAGATATTTGAAAAATTTTCTGATGGACTTTAAAATCTCTTAGACGAAATGAAAGGATTGGAAATTTATTTCTATTGTCTTAAATATAAACAGATATATATAACCAATGGAGGTAGAAAGAATGGAAACAATACATCGTGGAGATGGCTTTACAATTATTGAGAAAGATGGAGAATATCAAATCTCTTGGGCACAGAAACCATATAATGAGCCGGTTTTTTTTTTGAAGATAAATAATGGTGTGATAGGCACAAATATTCCTTGATCAGACCTGACCTAGATTTAGACAAAACAAATGCGAGAAACATACATTAGTTATCATTCTTCTAATTAATTTGAAACAGTATCTGGCAATACAGATAATAAAATGTACACAACTTATTGAGAAATTTAGAATTAGATAATAGGAAAGATGTTCCGGGACAATGAACCTGTCCCCATGTCCCGTTTTTAAAAATTTCAAAATGTTGATACTTAATTGATAACGCTTATATATACTTTCCTTGAAGTGATTTTTTCGATTATTAAAAGTGGGAGGGGAAAGAAATGCATGCTGTTTGGTTGGCTGTAATTGGGACAGTTGTATTCTGGTTAGGTTATCGTTATTATTCTAAGTTTGTTGCAGAAAAAATTTACCGCCTTGATCCTAACTATGTTACACCTGCACATGAATTTCAGGATGGAGTTGATTTTGTTCCAACGAAGAAATCTGTTTTATGGGGCCATCATTTTACTTCTGTTGCTGGGGCAGCACCAATTGTAGGTCCTGCGATCGCAGTTTATTGGGGCTGGCTTCCTGCACTGCTTTGGGTGCTATTAGGAACTGTTTTTGCTGCAGGTGTTCATGATTTTGGAACACTAGTATTATCTGTCCGTAACAAAGGGCAGTCAGTTGGAACACTAGCAAACAAGTTAATTGGGAAAAAAGCAAAGTTATTATTCCTCTTTATTATTCTCATCTTAGTACTTATGGTAAATGCCGTTTTTGCTTGGGTTATTTCAAATCTCTTTATTAAGTTTCCGGCAAGTGTCATTCCGGTCTTTATCGAAATTCCGCTAGCGATCTGGATTGGCTACGCTGTTTACAAAAAGAAAGGCAGTATGCTTTTACCATCAATTATTGCTTTAGCCGTTATGTATGGTTCAGCAGTTTTAACAAGTAAAATACCTGCCTTACAAATTGATTTAGTAAAATATTTCGGCGGGGCTGAAGCTAGTGTTGCTTTCGGGTTAAATGGTGTATCAATGGCTTTCTTTATTTGGATTATTATATTAATGATTTATTGCTATTTCGCTTCAACTCTTCCGGTGTGGAAACTGCTACAGCCAAGGGATTATATTAATTCTCATCAATTAGTTGTTGGTTTAGTGATTATGTACGCAGGGTTATTATTCTTAAATCCTGAAATTACAGCACCGATCACAAATCCGGATGCTGCAGATAAGTCTTGGTTTCCACTTTTATTTATAACGATAGCATGTGGAGCGATTTCAGGTTTTCACGGTCTTGTTTCCTCTGGAACTTCATCTAAACAATTGAATAAAGAAACAGATGCACGATTTGTTGGTTACTTAGGAGCGGTTGGAGAAGGGTTTTTAGCTTTAATTTCAATTATTGCCTGCGTAACCGTATTTTCAAGTGCAGGAGAATTTAAAGAAGCTTACAGTTCATTTGCAGCTGCAAATGGTGGAGGACTTGGTAATTTTATTGCAGGCGGAGCACAGTTGGCTACTGGAATCGGCATACCGGCTGATATTGCGGCTACCATTATTTCTGTTATTGTTGTTAGCTTTGCAGCGACAACACTTGATTCTTCTGTTCGATTAATGAGGTACATTATCGCTGAACTTGGAACAGAGTATAAATTGGATACTTTAACAAAACCACATGTGGCAACATCAATTGCTGTAGTTGCAAGTGCTGCTTTAGTTTTATTACCAAAGGGACCAAACGGATTTGGATCAGGTGGCTATCTACTTTGGCCTTTATTTGGAACATCCAACCAGCTTTTAGCAGGAATCAGCTTGCTGCTTATTTCCATCTGGTTAAAACGACTTGGTCGAAACTATCTTGTGTCCTTTATTCCAATGGTGTTTATTCTGTTTATGACAATATGGGCAATGATTCAGCAGGTTGTGTTTGAATGGTCAGGCTTAGGATCGACTGACATGAATCTTTTATTATTTATCTTCGGTAGTATTATCCTCGTGTTTGCGATTTGGATTGTGCTAACAGCTTTAAAAGAATTAACGAAAAAAGATCATAAAATAATTCAGGACTAGTATGTTGATAGGGGAACCTTTTCTGAGGGTTCCCTAGTTGGTTATAGATTATTAGATGAAAATATTAGATTAGAAAAAAGCAGGTGAGTACATGTGATAGGACTTTCCTCCATTAAGAAAATACTTCAGCTATATGACGATATTCTCTCTGTTCAACATCGAACGGAAATAGCAAGAGAACTTAGAGATGAAGATGATTTGTTTTTATTTCTTTGTTTATCGGAAACATTAGGTCTTCCAAATCCAGCGTTTTACTACACGCTTGAGCTTTATCCTTATATAATTGAAAAATTTCATGATTGGCACTTGCGAATGGGAATGGAGAAGTCTCCATTAGATGGAATACGATGTTGCTAGGGGGAAGCTAATGATTAAGGAAGAAAAAATCTTGTTTGTTGGTGGCAAAGGCGGTGTTGGAAAATCAACAAGTGCGGCAGCAATCGCCTTAATGCTTGCAAATCTTGGGGAAAAAACCTTATTAGTGTCAACTGATCCAGCACATAATGTTGGTGATATTTTTCACAAAACTCTTAAAAATGATCCAATTCAAGTGTATCCGGGTTTGGATGCGCTTGAAATTGACCCATCTATTGAAACAAGCAACTATATTAAAAAGGTTAAGGAAAACATACGTGGTGTTGTAAAGTCACATATGCAACAAGAGGTATACCGGCAGATTGATGCTGCAAGTTCGGCCCCAGGTGCTGAGGAAGCATCATTATTTGATCGAATTGTTTCCATTATCCTTGATGAGGGAGAAGCATATGATCGAATAATCTTTGATACAGCTCCAACAGGGCATACGTTAAGATTATTAACACTTCCTGAGCTTATGAGCGTGTGGATTGATGGAATGCTTGAGCGGAGAAAAAAACGAAATGATACCTATACACAGCTCTTGAATGATGGTGAGCCAGTCGAAGATCCTGTTTTTCAAGTTCTTCAACAACGTAAAATTCGTTTTCTGAATGTGAGAAAAATCCTTCTAAACAAGAATAAGACAGGCTTTATCTTTATTTTAAATCCAGAGCGATTATCAATCATAGAAACGTCTAAAGCTGTCAAAACGTTAGCTGACCATGATTTACATGTTAGCACTCTTTTTATCAATAAAATTCTATCTCAAGAAGTTGATGGAGACTTTTGGAAAAAAAGAAAGCAGAATGAACAAGATTACCTTTCCTGGATTGAAAAAGAGTTTGCGCAGCAGGATAAGCATTATATCCCTTTGTTTGAAACAGATATTAATTCTTTGGAACTTTTAAAAAGCTTTGCAACATTCTTGAACAACCATTTAAAAACAACATAAAGTGGAATGATTGATTGATGAGCGACAAAAGTACTGGAAGAGCGAGGATGGTGTCGTTCATAAGCGATATGAACGACAAAAGAAAAGGGGAGCTCTGGGGTAGTGTCGTTCATAGCCGGTATGAACGACAAAAGTAAAGTAATACACCTGTGCAATGTCTCTCATCACCCAAATTTATAAAAATCTTGAGTAGCAAATAAAACGTCTTTCACACAGCAAACGAGTTTAACGTAAAAATATTATGGTAAACTAAATAATCGATCATCCAAACCACATCTTTTTTTTATATAGAAAAATAGGATACACTAAATAAAAAGAAAAAAAGGAGGGAAACGTTTGGATCGTATAGACGAATACATTCAACAAGGAATCACTGGTCCTCGTGAAATCAATCCAGATGAACGAAGGAAATTTCTTGGCACCTTAAGAGAAAGAGTCGTTGTTGCCTTAACGCAATCTCAAGTTAGAGAAAAAGGCACCTATTCTGAAGTGGAAGAGTTGATGAAACAAAATAAAGAAGCGACATTATTTCTCAATGGAAAGATGAATTATACATATTTGTCTGACTATATTAAGCTTGCAAATAATGTTGGGAATAAGTATCTTATATCAACAGATAAAGAGCATGATACTGATTTAGGACTTGTTTTAGCCTATGATTATGCTATTGATAAGCAGAATATATACATAACAAAAAAAGAAAATTCACAAACCCCTGAACAAGATACTGATGAAAATCGCCTTGTTCAGTTTTTTAAGAAATTATTTTAAGCCAATACATGATGTGTTGGCTTTTTTCATCACTTTAGATGAAAACTGATTTTTCTAAATACTCAAAATTCAAATATCCGATTATAAGTGAATTTTTATGCGAATAGGATAGTAATAGGCA
This sequence comes from Bacillus sp. AFS040349, assembly GCF_002577655.1. Taxonomy (NCBI): domain Bacteria; kingdom Bacillati; phylum Bacillota; class Bacilli; order Caryophanales; family Bacillaceae; genus Bacillus; species Bacillus sp. AFS040349. Next base: position 7,539 of record NZ_NUMC01000159.1, read on the forward strand.
TTAATATGCCATCAAGTAGGTGGGAGGGAATACTTGTGAGTCACATACAAGCAAATATGGCCGGCAGTGTATGGAAAATACTAGTCGAGGTTGGGGAAGAAGTTGTAGAAGGCCAAGACGTGGTAATTTTAGAATCCATGAAAATGGAAATTCCGATAAGCGCTGAAGAAAGTGGACGGATAAAAAGAATTAATGTAAACGAAGGTGATTTTGTCAACGAGGGTGATGTATTGGTTGAATATGAATAGAAAGGAGGAACTTTGGTGAAGTGGCCACAATCAGTTTCAATTAAGGAAGTTGGCCCTCGTGATGGCTTACAAAATGAGAAGAAATTTATTTCAACTGAAGATAAAATACAATGGATTAATCAACTTTCGCATACAGGATTATCTTATATTGAAATTACATCATTTGTTCACCCAAAGTGGATTCCAGCTTTAGCTGATGCGTACTCTGTTGCAAAAGGAATTAAACGAGTTTCAGGTGTAACTTATGCTGCACTTGTCCCAAATCAAAAGGGTCTTGAAATGGCACTTGATGCAAACATAGATGAAGTATCTATCTTTCTTTCTGCAAGTGAAACACATAATCGAAAAAACATTAACAAATCAATAAATGAGACTTTAACTATTCTTACTGATGTTGTACAAGAGTCTCTATCTTCCGGAAAATCAGTTAGAGGCTATATATCAACGGTTTTTGGATGTCCTTATGAGGGTCATGTTTCTGTACAGAAAACAATCCGTATTTGTGAAGAGTTATTTGAAATGGGAGTTTATGAAGTATCTTTAGGTGATACAATTGGTGTTGCTACTCCCAAACAAGTACAAGAAATTACCAACGAGATGTTAAAAAGGTTTCATTCGGATAAACTAGCGATGCATTTTCATGATACAAGAGGAACTGCGCTTGCAAATGTAACCGCTTCCTTAAATTTAGGGATTACTCGATTTGACAGTTCTATAGGAGGCCTTGGAGGGTGTCCTTATGCCCCGGGTGCATCGGGAAATGTCGCAACAGATGATCTACTATATATGTTAGAAGGAATGGAAATTGAAACAGGTTTATCTAAGGATAAAATCCACAATGCTGCTTTATTTATTCAAGAAAAAATTGGACGCTCATTAGCTAGTCATAGCCTACAAGTTTACCAAGCGAAGCAATCATAACTCTATGAAAATCTGAAAATGGAGGGAGCAAACGTGACACTTGAGAAATCCTTGCAAGAAAGGTTAGAAAAAATAAAAAAGGGTGGACCGGATAAATATCATGAGAAAAATAAAGAAAAGGGCAAGTTGTTTGTTAGGGACAGACTAGCATTATTATTTGATCAAGGTCTGGAAACGGAAGACGGACTGTTTGCTAATTGTTTAGATGAAACATTACCAGCAGATGGTGTTGTTACTGGAATGGGAAAAGTAAACGGTCAGACTGTATGTGTTCTGGCAAATGACTCCACAATTAAAGCAGGTTCTTGGGGAGCAAGGACAGTAGAGAAAATGATCAGAATTCAAGAAACGGCTGAAAAATTAAAAGTACCGCTGATTTATCTCGTTGATTCAGCAGGAGCAAGAATTACAGATCAAGTGGAAATGTTCCCAGGACGAAGGGGAGCAGGAAGAATTTTTTATAACCAAGTAAAGTTGTCCGGAAAAATTCCTCAAGTTTGCCTACTGTTTGGTCCATCTGCAGCAGGAGGAGCTTATATCCCAGCTTTTTGCGATGTTGTGATTATGGTGGACGGAAATGCCTCCATGTACCTCGGCTCTCCACGAATGGCAGAAATGGTGATTGGTGAAAAAGTCTCCCTCGAGGAAATGGGTGGAGCAAAAATGCATTGCACAACGTCAGGCTGTGGAGATATACTAGCAAAATCTGAAGAAGAAGCAATACAATTAGCCCGCAATTATCTCTCATTTTTTCCAGCAAATTATACAGAAAAACCACCACAATTAGATTTGACACCTCCAAAATCCTTTGAAAAAACATTAGAAGAAATCATACCTACTAACCAAAATGCACCTTTTAATATGTACGATCTTATTGAACGAATCATTGATGCTGATTCATTTTTTGAAATAAAGAAAAAGTTTGCTCCAGAACTTATTACAGGTTTTTGTCGTTTAAATGGTCAGTCAGTAGGTATTATCGCGAACCAGCCGCGTGTAAAGGGCGGAGTTTTATTTCATGATTCAGCTGATAAAGCAGCTAAATTTATTACATTATGTGATGCCTTTCATATTCCATTACTTTTCTTAGCTGATATTCCTGGGTTTATGATTGGAACAAAGGTTGAGCGAGCCGGAATTATCCGTCATGGAGCGAAAATGATTTCAGCTATGGCAGAGGCAACAGTTCCAAAAATATCGATTATCGTTCGTAAAGCATATGGTGCAGGTTTGTATGCAATGGCAGGTCCTGCTTTTGAGCCGGATTGTTGCTTAGCACTTCCGACTGCATCAATCGCTGTTATGGGACCTGAAGCGGCAGTAAATGCTGTTTATGCAAATAAAATTGCCGAGCTTCCTGAGGAAGAAAGGTCACGGTTTATTCAGGAAAAGCGAGATGAATATCGTGAAAACATTGATATTTATCGGTTGGCTTCTGAATTGATTATTGATGGAGTTATTCCTGCCAACTCACTAAGAAATGAGTTAATTACACGATTTGATCTTTATCGTTCAAAGTATGTTACTTTTTCAACACGTAAGCATCCTGTTTATCCCGTATAAGCATCAATCGCTCAAAACACAAGAATAGAGGGGATTGAAGAAAAAATGAATTTTGACTTATCGAAAGAGCAAGAGATGATTCGTCACATGATTCATGAGTTTGCTGAAGAACAAGTGGCCCCGGAAGCAGATGAAAGAGACCGTTCGGGGGAATTTCCAGAGCAGATTTTTCAACAGTTAGCAAAATTAGGGATGATGGGTCTACCGTTTCCTGAGCAATATGGTGGTGGTGATGCTGACACAATTAGCTTTGCCATTGTTGTTGAGGAGTTGAGTAGAGTATGTGCTTCAACAGGTATAACGTATTCTGCGCATATTTCGTTAGGTGCTGCCCCAATATTTATGTTTGGAACAGAACAGCAGAAAGAAGACTATCTCACACCATTATGTAAAGGTGAGTACTTAGGTGCCTTTGGCTTAACGGAGCCAAACGCAGGCTCTGATGCAGCAGGCACTCAGACAACAGCCTTATTAAAGGAAAATGAGTGGCAGCTTTCTGGTTCAAAATGCTTTATTACAAATGCAAGCTATGCAAAAAATTTGGCCATCACAGCTGTAACAGATCGAACAAAAGGGATAAATGGTATTAGTGCCTTTCTTGTCCCAACAGACTCTGAAGGATTTACGGTAATAGCTAATTACGAAAAAATGGGGTTACATGCATCAAATACAACAGAATTAATACTAGAAGATGTTACGATTCCAAAGGAAAATCTCCTTGGTGTTGAAGGAAACGGATATAAACAATTTTTGGCTACGCTTGATGGAGGAAGAATAGGAATTGGTGCAATGGCAGTTGGTATTGCGCAGGGTGCTTATGAGAAAGCTCTTCAATATGCAAAAAATCGTACCCAGTTCGGTAAAAATTTATCAAAATTTCAGGCGATTCAATTTAAACTCGCTGACATGGCAATGAATATTGAGGTTGCTCGAAATATGGTATACAAAGCTGCATGGCTTAAAGACAAAGGAAGAGGATTTAAAACCGAAGCGGCCATGGCAAAGTTATTTTCTTCTGAAATTTGTATGAAAGTATGTGATCAGGCGATTCAAATTCATGGTGGATACGGCTACATGAAGGAATACCAAGTAGAAAGGTTTTTCCGTGATGCAAAGTTATTAGAAATTGGTGAAGGAACGTCAGAGGTTCAACGAATGGTTATCGCAAAGCAAATTGGATGCTAATGATAAAAATGGAGGTGTACTTCATTTGTTCAAAAAGATACTTGTTGCAAATAGAGGAGAGATTGCTGTTCGAGTTATGAGAACATGCAAAGCATTAGGTATTACAACGGTTGCCATTTATTCTGAGGCAGATCAGGACGCTCCACATAGACAATTTGCTGATGAAGCATATTTGGTAGGTGGACCACGTGTGGCAGACAGTTATTTAAAGATCGATACTATTATTGAAATTGCAAAAGAGGTGGGTGCTGAAGCTATTCATCCCGGCTATGGACTATTATCAGAAAATCCAGAGTTTGCTAGAAAATGTGAAGAAGTGGGACTTATTTTTGTTGGACCGTCTCCACAGGTAATTGCTAGCATGGGAAGTAAAATTGAAGCACGTAAAAGAATGAAACAAGCTGGAGTACCAGTTGTTCCTGGTATTTCAACATCTTTAACAAATTCAGAACAAGCAGTTAAGGTTGCAAATGAAATTGGTTATCCAATCATGTTAAAGGCCTCTTCTGGTGGCGGTGGAATTGGAATGCAGATTGTTAGAAATGATGAAGAAATGGTAAAGGCTTTTGAAGGAAATCAAAAAAGAGCCATTGTATTTTTCGGCAACGGAGAGATGTATGTGGAAAAGTACATCGAAAACCCAAGACATATCGAAATACAACTTTTAGCAGATAGCAAAGGAAATACTGTGTATCTATGGGAACGAGAATGTTCGATACAAAGAAGACATCAAAAAATCGTAGAAGAAGCTCCATCAACGTTTGTAGATTATCAATTAAGAAAAAAAATGGGGGAAACCGCTGTTCAAGCAGCAAAGGCGATAGGCTATCAAAATGCAGGAACAATTGAGTTTTTAGTAGATGAAAACAAAAACTTCTATTTTCTTGAAATGAATACAAGGTTACAGGTCGAGCATCCTGTAACAGAAGAAATTACCGGAATTGATCTAGTTGAAGAACAGCTGCAGGTGGCAGCAGGAGGATTGTTGCGTTTTTCTCAAGAACAAATACCTCTAACTGGACATTCCATCGAAGTTCGAAACTATGCTGAAGATCCAAAAAACTTTTATCCCTCACCTGGAACGATTACTTCTCTTTCCTTGCCAGAAGGAGATAAAATTAGGCATGAGCTCGGGGTACATGAGCAATCAATCGTAACACCCTACTATGATCCGATGATTGCAAAATTAATAGTTAAGGGAAAAGACCGTGCTGATGCGATCATAAAACTTCAACTTGCATTAGCTGAATACCAAGTTGAGGGTATTAAAACAAATATTCCTATTCTTAGAGAGATTGTTGAACATGCTGCATTTCAATCTGGTGATACAACAACTAACTTTCTAGCAAAAAACTTTGGTCGGTAGGAGAAGATGTATCGATGAATAACAAAGCAATCATAACAGTTATAAATGAAGGTATCTTAAAGATTGAATTAAATCGCCCTAAAGCAGCAAATGCATTGTCTATTAATATGTTAAAAGAGCTTCAAGAAGCTTTTGAGCTTGCTAAATACGATCAAAATATTAGATGTATTGTGATAACGGGAGCTGGGAAAAAAGCATTCTGTGCAGGCGCAGATTTAAAGGAACGTTCTGAAATGGATGCTATTCAAGTAAAGAAAACAGTATCTTTGATAAGAGAAACAATAAATGAACTAGAAGCTTTACCACAGCCTGTTATTGCAGCAATTAATGGAGCTGCATTTGGTGGAGGGTTGGAGCTTGCTTTAGCATGTGATATTCGAGTTGCTTCCCGAACTGCTAAACTTGGATTAACGGAAACATCACTTGGAATCATTCCTGGTGCAGGGGGAACGCAAAGATTGCCTCAGTTAATAGGAAAAGGAAAAGCAAAGGAATTAATTTTCACTGCTAGAAAAATAGACGCAGAAGAAGCGCTCCAAATAGGCTTAGTAGAATATGTTGAAGAGCCTGAGAATGTAGGAAGTAAGGCAATTGAGATTGCCAGGGAAATTGCTCAGAACGCTCCAATTGCTATTACGCAAGCGAAAAAAGCGATTAATGAAGGGTATCATGTTAACCTAACAACAGGGCTAAGTATTGAGAGAGCAGCATATGAAATGACCATCCCAACAAAGGATCGATTAGAAGGGTTAAAGGCATTTAAAGAAAAGCGAAAACCGCATTATATAGGAGAATAAGAGGAAAACAGGACAATGTTTGATGTCCTGTTTTTTAATTAAGTAGATAATATTATTATGTAAACTATACAGTTTTTTAACGTAACAGTTGGTGAAATGGAACTTCTATAAATTTTGTTAATAGTCAGTTTATTTTCGCATTGCGTTTCATTTGAGGAAAGTGATATATATAGGATGATGTAAATTTAGAATGGAGTGACACCACATGGTAGAAAGTAATCCAATACTGAAGAAACTACAATTTAAAGATAGTGGACAACCAGTTCTGATAATGAATCATCCTAATTCCTACAATGAAGTTATTTCATCCTTTACAGGAGACGTTCATAACGAAGCTAAAAGCGATGAGTATGATTTTGTACAGATTTTCGGTACAGCAAATGATCAGTTAAAGTCACTAGCTAAAGAAGCAGTACAAGCTGTTAAAGAAGATGGGTTACTTTGGATTTGTTATCCAAAAAAGTCATCAAAAACATATAAAGGATCGGACTGCAGCCGTGAAACAGTTGGTAGCTTATTAGCTGCCGAGGGATATGAACCGGTTCGGCAAATAGCCATAGATGACGATTGGTCAGCTTTACGGTTCCGTAAGGCTGAAAAGATAAAAAAGATGTCACGTAAATTTGCTGTAACTGACGAAGGAAAGCAGCGTACTGAGCAAAATTAATAGGGAAAAGGGTAAAAACAAGGGACGTAGAATATAGTAGTAAAGGTACCTTTTGGAAAGGGGAGTTTTCATGTCAACATATACTTCGAGAAAAGATGTTCCGATTGAGGAAAAATGGAATTTAGATGACCTTTATTCAGACCTGAAAGATTGGGAGAAAGACTACAGTACAATTAATGAAAAAGTAGATGAATTAAAGCAATTTGACGGAAACATTCATGACGGCCCATCACTTTACTCATTTTTAAAGAAAAAGGAAGAAATGTCTTTTACCTTTAACAAGCTTTATGCTTATGCGATGTTAAAGGTGGATGAAGATACACGGGAAACAAGTTCACAATCGCTGCTAGAACGTGCTAAACAACTGAGTATAAAAGCTGGCTCATCAACTTCTTTTTTTATGCCATTTCTTTTGAGTTTAAAAGAAGAAACATTAAAAGAATACATAACATTAGAACAAAAGCTTGAGTATTTTGAGGAAGACTTATGGGAAGCTTTTCGGTACAAAAAGCATGTACTAAGTAAAGAGCAAGAAGAAGTGATTTCAAAGCTTGGTGAAGCTCTATCTTCACCAAGTCATACATTTGGCATGATGAACAATGCTGATATCAAGTTTGGAGAAGTAACAAGCGATGATGGTGAAAAAGTTGAGTTAACAAGAGGCATGTATGCAAAATTAATCGAGGATGAAAATCGAGAAAAACGTAAAGAAGCATACAAAGCATATTATAAACCATATCTGCAACTCAAAAATTCTATCGCTTCAACTCTGTCATCAGCTATTAAAAACAATGTCACAATGGCAAAGTTACGAAACTATCCTTCTGCTTTAGAGAAAGCGTTATTTGGTGATAATGTTCCTAGAGAAGTATATGAAAATCTTATAGAAACAACGAAGCAAAATATCTCTTCTTTGCATCAATACTCTAGGCTACGTAAGCAAAAATTACAACTTGATGAACTTAGACAATATGATTTAAGTGTTCCATTAGTAAGTGGTGTAAAGCAAGAAATTTCATATGAAAAGGCATATGAAATCATGTGTGAAGCTCTTTCACCATTAGGGGAAGATTACATCAAAACACTAAAGGAATTTAAGGAACACCGATATCTTGATGTGAGGGAAACACCAGGTAAGCGCTCGGGTGCATATAACCTTGGAGTTTATGGAGTTCATCCGTATATTCTTTTAAATCATCAAGACAATTTGGACAGTTTGTTTACTTTGGTTCATGAATGCGGTCATGGTGTTCACAGCAAACTTAGCTCGTTACATCAACCACAAATCACAGCCCGGTACAGCATATTTGTTGCAGAAGTTGCTTCTACTGTTAACGAAGTACTATTAATTAACTACCTTTTAGATAAAGAAGAAAATCCAGATATACGAAAGCATCTGGTTAATCATTTTATTGATCAATTTAAAGGAACATTTTTTACACAAGTAATGTTTGCAGAATTTGAAATGAAAACACATGAAATGGCAGAGAAGGGAATGCCACTAAATGTAGAAGTCTTTAATACAACATATGAGGGGTTGTTCCGTGAATATTACGGAGATGATGTTGTGTTTGATGAAGAGGTAAAATACGGCTGGTCAAGAATTCCACATTTCTACCGTCCTTTTTATGTGTATAAATATGCGACAGGCTTTGCTTCAGCCATTCACCTTGCTACAAAAATTTTAGAAGGTGATGAAAAAACATTACATTCTTACTTGGAATTTTTAAAAAGTGGAAGTGCTGATTATCCATTGGAATTATTAAAGAGTACCGGTGTGGATTTAACTGCACCATATCCGATTGAAAACTCATTAAAGAAATTCAAGGAACTTGTTGAGGAATTTTCTGCTTTATAATAAAAAACAGAGAAGACGTTTGTGCGTCCTTCTCTGTTTTTTATTTCTACGAATAATCAAAGCTAAATTCTCTTCACTAGAATAGCCTCACGCATTTTCTTTAATGCTTCTTTTCCTTCATTGCCACGTTTTAATAAAATATTCACATAAAGAACATCAATTAGCGTTAGTTGTGCGATTCGAGATGATAAAGCTTCTGAACGATATTCGGTTTCCTCAGACACTGTATAGAGAGGAATATCAACAGCTGCACTTAACGGAGACTTAGCATAATTGGTAATTGCGATCATTTTCGCTCCTGTGGATTTTACAACATTCAAGATATGAAGAATATCTTTCGAAGAACCTGAATGAGATATAAAAACGGCGCAGTCTTTTTCCGTCATTTGCGATGCTGCCATTAGCTGGAAGTGTGTATCAATAACAGAGTGAACCTTTAAGCCTGTTCGCACCAGTTTGTGATAGGCATCAAGGGCGATAATGCTTGAACCGCCACTTCCAAAAAATTCAATTGAATTTGCACTAATCATGCAATCAACAGCTGCTTGTAAATGTTCCTCATTTAATACAGATAATGAATCTTCAATCGTCTTTATATTTGATCGAAATACTTTTGAAGCCACTGTATCAACCGTGTCACCTTCTGTTACTTTTTCATGAATATCCTGAATAGGGGAGACAACTTCGGATGCAAGGGCTATTTTCATCGCTTGATATCCTTTATAACCAAGTCGTTTACAAAAGCGAAAAACAGTTGAATCGGCAACCTCTAAATCTTCTGCTAATTGATTAATGGATGAATGAATAATTTTATTTGGGTTTTTTAAAATAAAATCGGCAATTTTTCTTTCCGTTACACTGAACTTTGGATAGAGCTTGCGAATCGTGACTAAACAAGGTTCCTGAGCTTTTTTCATAGATCTTCCCTCCTGATAGGGCTTTCTTTTATTATACTAAATTTCACAAAAAAGAAAAAATATTTTTCTGGAATCGCTTGCAAAAAGAATTTTTTTTCATATAATAAAGATATCAAGAAAATTTATTCCGTAAACAGTTAGGAGAAATACACATGCAAATAGGAATGATAGGCTTAGGAAAGATGGGATATCAGTTATCTCTTAATTTAGTAGATAAAGAGTATGATGTTGTAGCCTTTGATGTTAATGAAGAATCTATGAAAAAAATTTCCTCAATGGGAATACAAACAGCGAATTCAATTCAAGAGCTGGTTCGTAAACTATCAAAACCAAGAACCGTTTGGATGATGGTTCCAGCTGGAGAGGCAACACAATCTGTTTTTGAACAATTGCTTCCCTATTTAGAAGAGGGAGATCGAATAATAGATGGTGGTAACGCCCACTACAAAGATTCATTAAGAAGAAATGAAGAGTGTGAAACGAACGGAATTTATTTCTTTGATTGTGGAACAAGTGGTGGCGTAGATGGTGCTCGTAATGGAGCTTGCACAATGATAGGTGGAAATGAAGAGGTTTTCAAAGAAATTGAACCGGTTTTCAAAGACATAACGGTTGAGAACGGTTACCTTTATTCTGGGAAAGCAGGAAGTGGTCATTTTCTGAAAATGGTTCATAACGGAATAGAATACGGAATGATGCAAGCGATTGCGGAAGGATTTGATCTTCTTGATAAAAGTCCATTTGAGTATGATTACGAAAAAGTCGCAAGAGTTTGGAACAATGGATCTGTTATCCGTTCTTGGTTAATGGAGTTAACGGAAAATGCATTTTCTAAAGATGAAAAGCTTGATGGAATCAAAGGAATCATGCATTCATCAGGTGAAGGGAAGTGGACGGTAGAAACGGCACTTGATCTTCAAACTGCTGCACCTGTTATTACGATGGCATTAATGATGAGATATCGTTCGCTTGAAGATGATACGTTTACAGGTAAGGTTGTCGCGGCACTTCGTAATGAATTTGGCGGACATGCTGTAGAGAAAAAATGAATTTTTTTCAATAATTAGGAAGACTAAGAAGACAGCGTTTTAAAAACAGCGCTTTCTTCTTACCCCATAAAAGTAAGGAAGGTAGTGTTCTAGATGTCAGATCAAATGTTAATTTTAGTGGCATTAGCAGGAATTTTTCTATTGTTATTTTTAGTTATTCGTACCAAATTACACGCATTCGTTGCGTTATTATTAGTCAGTTTAATCGTAGGTATTTTAGCAGGAATGCCTTTAAATGAAGTTGTGACCTCGATGCAAAACGGTATGGGTGGAACCCTTGGATTCGTTGCAGTCGTTGTTGGTTTAGGTGCAATGTTTGGGCAAATGCTTGAAGTTTCAGGTGGAGCAGAGCGTTTAGCACAAACACTTGTTAAGAAATTTGGTGAAGATAAATCACAATGGGCGTTAGGTGTTACAGGTTTCCTTGTAGCGATCCCGGTATTCTTTGATGTTGGATTTATCATTTTAGTACCAATTGTTTATGGTTTAGCAAAGAAAACAGGAAAATCTTTATTATACTATGGTATACCATTGTTAGCAGGACTAGCAGTAACACATAGCTTTATTCCTCCAACACCAGGTCCTATTGCTGTTGCTGATTTAATCGGTGCTGATCTTGGTTGGGTTATCTTATTCGGTACGATTGCAGGTATTCCTGCGATGATCATTGCTGGACCACTTTTTGCAAAATATATTTCGAAAAAATTACATGTTGTTGTTCCGGATTATATGAACTTAGAAGAAATTGAGTATGACAAAGAGTTACCTAGCTTTAAATTAATTGCTTCATTAATTATGATTCCACTTGTATTGATTTTACTCAATACGGTTTCAGGAGTATTATTAGAAGAAGGAAATATTGTACGTTCGATTCTTACATTCCTAGGACATCCTTTCGTAGCATTAACAATTGCAACGATCCTAACTTTTGTCTTCTTAGGAACAAAACGTGGATATTCTCGCCAAGAAGTACAAGATATCGCGACAAAAGCATTAGAACCAGCGGGTATTATTATCTTAGTAACAGGTGCTGGTGGGGTATTTAAGCAAATCTTAATTGATTCAGGTGTAGGTCAAGTTCTTGGTGATATGATGGCAGGTTCTGCTCTACCACCAATTTTGTTAGCGTTTTTAATTGCAGCAGCAGTTCGTGTTGCCCAAGGTTCTGCAACCGTTTCAATGGTTACAGCAGCAGGATTAATGGCTCCACTTATCGAAATCTTAGGATTACAAGGACCTGTACTTGGATTACTTGTTATCGCGATTGCATCTGGTGCAACTGTACTATCACATGTAAACGATTCAGGTTTCTGGTTAGTAGGACGTTATTTTGGTATTAGCGTAAAAGACACATTAAAATCTTGGACTGTTATGGAAACATTAATTGGTTTAGTTGGTGTAACAGTAGCGTTAATTTTAGGAGTGTTTATTGGATAATAAAGGATAAGGGACATAAGGGACGACCATACCGGTTTTCCCTTTTCTCTCATTTAGGAGGATATTGCTATGGGTAATTATATGATGGGCGTTGACATTGGTACAACAAGCACAAAAGCTGTACTTTTTAATGAAGAAGGAAAGGCTGTTAGTCGATTTGGTGTTGAGTATCCCCTTTACACACCTACACCAGCAACAGCTGAACAAGATCCAGAAGAAATTTTTCAAGCTGTTCTTACAGTTATGAAAAGCAGTTTGTTAGAAGCAAATGTTTCAGGTGAGCAAGTTCGCTTTGTATCCTTTAGTTCTGCCATGCATAGTTTAATAGTTGTTGATGGAGAAGGACAACCGATAACAAAGTCCATTACATGGGCTGATAACCGCAGTGCAGAATATGCTGATAAATTAAAACAAGAACATAATGGACATGAAATCTACTTACGTACAGGCACACCGATTCACCCAATGTCACCTTTAGTTAAGCTGCTTTGGTTAAATACTGAACATAAAGAGTATTTTGCACAAGAAAACAAGTTCATTTCGATTAAAGAGTATGTTTTTTATCGATTATTTGGAGAATATGTGATTGATTATTCAATTGCTTCTGCAACCGGGATGTTTAACCTTGAAAAGCTGGATTGGGATGATGAAGCACTTGAGATTGTTGGTGTAAAAAGAGGACAATTATCAAAACCAGTAAGTACAACTGACAGTATTAGAGGCTTAGATCCGGAATTTTCAAGGTTTACGGGATTACCTGTTGATACTCCATTTATTGTTGGAGCAAGTGACGGGGTGCTTTCAAATCTTGGAGTGAATGCCATTGAGCCAGGTGTTGTAGCAGTAACAATTGGAACAAGTGGGGCTATTCGTGCTGTAACAGATCGCCCTGTAACAGATCCAAAAGGAAGGATCTTCTGCTATGCGCTAACAGATAAGCACTGGGTAATTGGTGGACCTGTGAATAATGGTGGCATGATTTTTCGATGGGTGAGAGATGAATTAGCAAACGCAGAGGTAGAAACAGCTAAAAGGCTAGGGAAAGATCCTTATGATGTGTTAACAGAAATTGCGGCTACAGTTGCTCCTGGATCAAACGGATTAATTTTCCATCCATATATGGCAGGAGAGCGAGCTCCTCTTTGGAATGCAAATGCACGTGGTTCATTCTTTGGTTTAGGCTTGCATCATAAAAAAGAGCATATGATTCGTGCAGTCCTAGAAGGTATTATGATGAATTTATACAGTGTTCTGCTTGCTCTTGAGGAATTAATCGGAACTCCGACTCGTGTACAAGCAACAGGAGGGTTTGCTCGGTCAGTGTTTTGGCGACAAATGCTAGCCGATGTTTTTGACCAAGAAGTTACAATTCCAGAAAGTTTTGAGAGCTCATGTTTAGGTGCAATTGTGTTAGGAAAATATGGTCTTGGAGAAATTGAGTCTTTAAGTGAAGTGGAAAAAATGGTAGGATCACTTCATTCACATCAGCCGAATAAAGAAGCAACTGCTGCTTATCGCGAACTCATGCCAATCTTTATTCGCTTACCGAGATTACTTGAAAACGAATATAACGCAATTAGTGAGTATCAAAATAAATTTTAATAAAACTGTATGGCGTGTAAAGGATGTATGACCTTTACACGCCTTTTAATATATTTAATAGAGGAAAAAAAGGAAGATATGTGGAATATCAATTAAAAACAACTAGGAGGAGTTTTATTATGTCTCATTTATCTTTAACAACCTGGAGTCTTCATCGAGAGCTTGGTCCATTACGCTGGACATACTGGGATGATATAGAGAAAACACAAAAAACACGTATAGAACAACAACCGGAAAATACTAAATTAGTGGGATTACCATCTATATTGGAAAAACAGGGCTTTAAATCACTAGAAGTTTGCCACTTTCACTTTAAAAATACCGAAAATGAATACCTCGTAGAATTGAGAAATGCTTTTAAAAAATCAGGAATAACCTTTCATTGTTTATTATTGGATTATGGTGATATTAGTTCTCCAGATGATGAGCGAAGAAAATCAGACATAAAATTTATAAAAAAATGGATTGATATCGCTGAGAAGGTAGAAGCAAAAAGTATTCGGGTAATTGGTGGAGAAGCAAACCCGAGTGATACAGCAGCATTAGAACGGTCAATGGATAGTTTTCAACAATTAATTGATTACGCTGAGCCAAAAGGTGTTCGCGTTGTAACGGAAAATTTTAAATCGCTTACATCAACTAAAGAAAATTGTGAGAAACTCATTAGCTCATTCAATAAGAAATTAGGATTAACAGTCGATTTTGGAAACTTTGAACAAGGAGTTAAATTTGACTCGATTCAAGCTTTAGTTCCTTTTGCAGAGTCTATACATGCAAAAGCGAATTATGATCATAATGGTTTAATAGATAAAGAAGAATTTGAAAAGTCATTACAAATTTTAGCAAACTGTGATTACAATGGTCCGATTACGTTAGTATATGACGGTCCGGGTAATTTATGGGATGGAATAAATGAAGTCAAAATGATAGCTGAAAAATATTGTGACTAAATGTTTGTTAGGGCCGGAGGGATTAACTTGAAGTGTGCTTTGGTTATAGGTGGTTCTGGAATGTTAACAGACGTTTCAATTCTATTAGCTGAAACTGGCTATCTTGTATATGTAGTCGGAAGAAGTACTGAGAAAATGAACAATTTATTAAAAAAATCAAATGACAACAAAAATCTTATACCTGTATTTATTGACTATTCAAATGAGCAAAGCTTGAATAAGAAAATAGATGAAATCATCCAAGAAAACAATACCATTCATTTAATTGTAGCTTGGGTTCATTCATATGCTGAGCATGCCATTCAATCAATTATAAACGGAATACCGAGTACATCTGAATCATCTAGATTTGTCCATGTACTTGGCAGTCGCTCGAACTTAGATAAAATAAAGACAGAACTGACAATTCCTAATCACTGTTTTTATAGTCAAGTGAAATTGGGGTATATGAAGCAAGACGATGAAAAACGATGGTTGACACATGAAGAAATTTGCAACGGTATTATAAAAGCAATCAATAATAAGAAAAACGTTCATGTTGTAGGAATGTTAAGTTAATCACTACTATATTCAAATATGTAAGGAAAATGAAATAAATGCCTATAACGCTTACTCCTTTATTGAATAAAATATAACGACTATAGGGGTAAAGGAGTGGGGAAAATGTCTAAAAGAAAAGAACAAGTGATTAAGGTTGATACATTAGTTATCCACGCGAAGGAAGTAAAAGTGGTAGAAGATCGTGACAAACATGATGACTACAGAGATGATGATCGTTATGAAAGAAGAAGAGATCCTTGGGGAATGTTCTGGGGAAGAAGACCAGTTGTAGATGTTGAAGAAGACCGAGATGATTACAAAGAAGACGATAAATAAAAAACATCAAATAGACGGGGAAACTCGTCTTTTTCTGTGAAAAT
>NZ_NUMC01000015.1:0-1837 GCF_002577655.1 Bacillus sp. AFS040349
CGTATTGTCAAAACTTCTATAAGAAATAGGTTATAAAATATCTCCATAGAGGGCTTTATAGGCAAAAAAATTGCCACCCCCTAAATTCTTTGGATAATTGAGGTTACCACACACCCAACAACCAAGAATGGAAGTGACAATTTGTACCCTCAAATTATAACCTATTTATTAACTTTTATAAACTATCAAGAACAACTCATTCGAACATTGCTTACTTTATTGATTGGTAAAAGCATGTTCGATAAACCTACTGAACAGCCCGTAAATAAACCTTATCGAAAACTTCAAGTGGATGACCTTCCGGTCATTGAAGTTCTAGAACAGCTTGATTATCGAGTTCTTCTTAGTGAATATCTAGAGAAGAACGGGAAAGCTCTCAAACCTGTTCAAAGGCGTAAGAATGCAAAAGTTTCCGTACCTAAAGCCATGAACTGTCCAAAGTGTGGTGCTCCATCGGATTATCTTTATGCCAACAATGGAGATAAAGGTCAGTATCAATGCAAGGTGTGTACAGAACTTTTCAGTGAAAAGAACCGTTACTCTAAGGAGGCCATCCTGAAGTGTCCTCATTGTTCCAAGACTCTCGAGAAAATAAAAGAAAGAAAAGATTTTCACGTGTTTAAGTGCAAGAACAATGACTGTTCTTATTATCAAAAGAAGCTCAATGGGATGACTTCAAAAGAAAAGAAAAGGTTCAAAAAGGACCCTCAAGCATTTAAATTGAGATACATTTTCCGTCAGTTTTATATCGATTTCCAGCCGTTATCTAAGGAATCACCAGAACTGCCGGCCGTGGACTTATCAAAGATTTATGCATCCCCACATACATTAGGATTGATCCTAACCTATCATGTAAACTATGGCCTTTCGGCCCGTAAAACAGCTGCGATTATGCAGGACGTACACGGAGTGATGATTTCACATCAGACTGTATTGAACTACGAAAATAGCGTAGCTTTATTACTTAAACCTTATGTGGATCACTATCCCTATGAACTTTCAGACCAATTCTGCGGTGATGAAACGTATATCAGAGTAAACGGTCGATGGCATTATTTATTTTTCTTTTTTGACGCCGTGAAAAAGATTATTCTTTCGTATCCGGTGTCGCCTAATCGAGACACAGCAACAGCCATTCGAGCAATTGATGAGGTCTTAATCAAGATGAAAGAGATTCCAGAAAATCTGACCTTTGTGGTAGACGGGAATCCAATCTATCTTTTAGCCCAACATTTCTTCGCTCAACATGAGATTTTATTCGATGTGAAGCAGGTCATTGGATTAACCAATGAGGACCCTGTTTCAACCGAATATAGACCAATGAAACAAATAATTGAGAGACTTAACCGCACCTTTAAGGGCAATTATCGCTCCACTCATGGATTCGGCTCTGAACATGGTTCCATTTCATACGTCACCTTATTTACGGCCTACTTTAACTTTTTGCGTCCGCATGCCGCCTTAGAAGGAAAAGTGCCCGTAGTGAATCCAGAACTCAAGGGGCTTCCAACAATGCCAGCACGTTGGACAAAGCTCATTGGATTAGCACAACAATGGATAGTAGAACAAAGACAAGCCTAACTTTTTGTTTAGCTGAGCCCTTAAGCTAATTCAGCAATCGGCGGAGCGAACTCTTGACAAACCGAACTTGCCAATGGTTTAAAATGGAAACAACCAAGGGCTTATTTGGTATGCCTTCTTTTGTTCCCTTCGCCCTTGTTAAACAATCCACAAACCATTGGCGTGTTTGTCAAGAGAGATTGCGGCGCATCTCCATCCAGTAAATAGGAGAGAAGCTAACCCTTTAGGTAGTTTTCATAAATCTTTTGACACTACC
>NZ_NUMC01000160.1:0-8072 GCF_002577655.1 Bacillus sp. AFS040349
TTAGGACCCTTGCTTGTCCCGATTCCTCTGGTATCGAGACACATACTCGCTCTTTGCACTTTTTCTCGTCCCGACTCTTCCGGTAATAAACAAATATAGGCTAGTAGAAAAATGCTAAACCCCCGCCTTCAAAAGACGGGGTACCTATTAAAAGTCAAAGTTATTAGGATCTGGTGCAACACGTTTATTTTCATTTAAAGCATCATCTGCTGGATCTCTGTTTCTGTTAATTCAAAAATTGACGCATTTTCAATAATTCGATACTCCTTAGTCAAACTTCAGAATTGTTACAATATCATTTTAAAGATTGGAGTCATAAACCGTTTTGTTTACCAGCAAATTCCCCCAAAAGCGGATGAAGTGAATGTGGTAGAAGCCTAGAACATATTAGCTTCTTTATGTGCATGGGGTAAAATTCATCTAAAACAAGTGAAGTATTTCACCCTAGAAAAACAGCTCCATATCCCATCGCACCAACGATCACTAATGCAGGGTGTACTTTCAGCTTTTCTAACAATAATAAGCTGATCGCAACCAGAAAGAGCGATTGCCATATTCCTGTATCTTGATATGAGGTAAAGAAAAAGCTAAATGCCATCATCCCTAATAACACTGCAATTGCAGGGCGAATGAATGTTGTCATTCTTTTTACTTTTGGAGAATCCTTATACTTATATAAAAACCCTAATAAAACGATCATTAAGATTAATGAAGGAGCAACTGTAGCAAAAATCCCAACAAGACTTCCTAACACTCCCCCTTGTTGGTACCCAATATAACCAGCCATCTTAGTGGCAATTGGGCCTGGAAGAGCATTTCCCAACGCAAGCACTTCACTAAATTCATTTACGTTCATCCAGCCATATCGATCCACTACCTCATTTTCTACAAGCGGGATGGATGCCGGACCACCTCCGTAACCTAAAATCCCTGGTATAAAGAAGGCAAGAAAAATGTCCCAATATAGCACTAAGCACTCCCCCTTTCAACCGTCCGATCTTTATCTGGATTTTTATCTTTTTTTAATATCGCCGCGAGCAATAGTCCCCCAATTAAAATGGCAGGGTGTACTCCTAGAATCTCCATTAAAAGAAAACTACCACATATAAGTGCTAATGCTTTTACCCAGCCGAGTGACTTTTGAGATTTCTTAAAGAAGTCCCAAGTTAAAGTAGCTAACATAACTCCTACGACAGGTACGACTGCCGCTGTCATTCCTTGAACCCATGGATAATTTTTGACAGAGCTAATTGTTGTTAAAAGAACGATCATTAACACAATAGTAGGAAGAATCGTAGAAAGTGTAGCATTTATTAAGCCTAATGTTCCCGCGACTCGATAACCAATATATCCTGCCATTTTTGTAGCAATAGGCCCAGGCAATGTATTCCCAAGAGCTAACACATCTGCAAATTCATCATCATTCATCCATTTGTACTTTTCAACGACCTCTTTATGAACAAGTGGTATTGAAGAAGGACCACCGCCATATCCAAGCATTCCAACCCGAAAAAAAGCTAAAAAAAGCTGCAGGTGTGTCATTTTTTTAAATCACCCTTCTACATTAGATTTTCAATGTGATTCCCCTCGCTATTTATTCTCCCCTTTTTCATTTAAATGTTCCTTAACGATGTTTATGGTGGATCTTACCATTTATGCAATCAACCTTATCATTTGTTAGTTATTGCCTTATATTAAATTAACAAACGGAATATACTTATGATTATAAACCACATAAAGTTAATTTTCTATACAATTTCCAGAAAAAAATTTCAACAAAAAAGAATGACATTTTGATAGTATCTTTCAAAAGTCATTCTTTACAAATTTTATTATAATTTCATTCCGCTTCGACTTTTAAAACGCCTTAGTAAAATGTGACTTTCCACTCTGGTTATTCCTTCAAGTGCATATAATTCTTTGTTGATAAACTTTTCTAATGCCACAAAGTCATCTACCAACACATGCATATGTAGTGTACTAGGGCCTGTCATTTGATAGCAGCTTGAGACACAGGGATTATCCGCCAATGTTTCAGCAACCTCAACTAAATAAGCAGGTTCACAGTCAACCTCAAAAAAAGCTGAAACATTTTTGCCCATCTTCTCAGAATTGATCACAACACTGAACTTTTCAATTACATCATTGTTTATTAATTGATTTACACGTTCTCGAACGGATACCCGTGACAAATCTAGTTCTTTTCCTATATCTGAATAAGACATTCTGCCATTAATCGTGAGTAACTCAAGTATTTTTCTATCAATATGATCTATTTTCAATGAAAACCCATCCTTTAAGTATATATAGTCTTAGTATAATAAGAAGATGGTTTGGTTAAAAGTCTTACATAAAGAAAAGTTATGTTTAACGAATACTATATGAAATATTTACTTTGCGAATACCAGACAAAATAGAGAGGAATATTCCAATGCCTAGTCCAAATTTAGGGCCTGAAACAATTGTTACTGAGAAAGTTAAAAGAAGTATAGCTCCATTCAGTATATTGGTTCTAAGCAAGTAGATCGCCTCTTTTACATCGATTAATTTTATAACTGACACTAAAATGATAGAGGCAAGAACAGCTTTTGGAATAAATGCAAACAATGACGTAAAACAAGCTAACGTAACTATAACAATTCCTGCACTTAAAAAAGAAGAAAATTTTGTCTTTGCTCCTGAGCTATAGTTAACTGCAGACCTTGAAAATCCACCTGCTACTGGCATTGATGAAAAAAAACCTCCAATCAAATTCGCAATGCCAAGAGACTTTAATTCCGTGTTGGGACGAATTGAATATCCTTCTTTCTTTGCAATCACTTTTGCAATAGCGAACGTCTCAATAAAACCTATAAATGCAATGACAATAGCAGTTGGTAACATCACAGATACTTTGTCCAAACTTAATTCAGGTAACACAAATGGAGGAAGCCCCATTGGAATTTCTCCAATAAGCACTACACCTTTGCTTGAAACATTTAATATATAAGCAACCATTGTACTTATAAGGATGAGGAAGATTGGTTGAGGGTAGTTTGGTAGTATTTTTTTTAATAACATAAGTGCAATGACTGAGGTAAAGCCAATTAAGGCTGTTAATACATGAATATCTTTTAGATTAGTTATAATCAACCCTAAGGAGGAAATCATATTACCTCGATCATGCAATGGCATTTTTATGATTGTGCTTATTTGATTTATCGCTATGATCACCGCACATCCTGAAGTGAAACCACTAATAACACCATGAGGAACATGTTCAACAATTCCCCCAACTTTTAGTATGTGTAAGAGGAACTGAATAACACCAACGAGAATCGTCAATATGGCAACATACTGGATATATTCTGGAGTACCTGCAACAGCATATGGTGTCACACCACCGAAAATAAGAATTGAGACCATCGCAACAGGTCCTACTGAAACATGTGGAGACGATCCAAATAATAAATAAATAAGCACTGGAATTGTTGCTGTATATAATCCTATAACAGGTGGCAGCCCTGCTATCAATGCATACGCTATACCTTGTGGAATGACCAATGCAGCAACAACTAGTCCAGAAGATAGGTCACCTCTTATATATTCTTTTTTATAATGTAAGAACGACAACTTAACTTCTCCCTTCTAAAGACCATAAATTGATTCATTTTTATACATATTTCAAAATATTTATATATATGCTCTTCTACCAAACAAATGGTTAGCGAATTAGTTAAATTATTAACATTTGAAAACCCGTCCTACCTAAGAACGGGTTCTTCAAAAAATTACCTTCCAATCGCAGCTCCATCGCTCCTAGGGTCCACTCCACCATGAACAAAGCCCTGATCATCTATGACTATTGCATTTGCATGGCCCATAATTCCAGCAAAATTTTCAACTATATTAACAATATGTCCAGCTTTTGATAATTCCTCAATCACATCCATACTGACTCGACCTTCAATTTTCAACTCTTGAGTTTGCTGTCCCCATGTTCTTCCCCAAACAAATCTAGGTTCACTTATAGCTTGTTGCGGATTCATACCATAGTCAATCATTCTTGTAATGATGACTGTTTGAGTTTGCGGCTGACCTTCACCACCTTGTGTGCCATAAAGAATCCTTGGCTGACCATCTCTTAGAGCCATTGCTGGCATCAGAGTATGGAAAGTTCTTTTTCTCGGCTCGAGGCAATTCACATCACTTGCGTTAAGTGAGAAAAACGAACCCCTATTTTGCATAACAACACCTGTGTCTCCAGCAACCACACCTGATCCAAATTCAAAATAAAGACTTTGTATAAAGGAAACAGCGTTTCCTTCCTCATCTATAACAGCTGCATGAGCTGTGTCGCTGCCAACTGATTGAGTTTCTATATCATTAGTACGGTCAAATTGAATGGCATCTGCTATCTCTTTTGCATACTGCTTACTTACTAATCTTTCTATAGGAACGGAGTAAAACTCAGGGTCTGTTAAATGTTTATTTCGATCTTGGAAACTTCTTTTTAATGATTCTACTAATAAATGATAATATTCGTAAGATCCTTCGGAAATTGCAGTAAAATCAAAATTTTCTAATATATTAAGTGCCATTAATCCCACAAAGCCTTGTGAATTTGGAGGAACTTGATACATATTATACCCGCGATATGTAGAGGTAAGTGGTTCAGTCCATTCTCCTTTATGATGAGCCAAGTCCTCAACCGTTAGCTTGCCGCCCTTATCTTTTAAGCTAGAAATAAGTCGATATGCAAGCTCACCTTTATAAAATTCATCTCTACCAGATAATGCTAACTCTTCTAATGTTGTTGCTAAGTTTTCTTGTACGAATCTTTCATTTACCTTAGGAACCTTTCCTTTGGCTAAAAAAACATTTGCTGTATCTTTATCTCCTTTTAACATCTCTGCATTTTTGACTGTATTTTCATGCTGGTCAAGTGAGAATGGAAACCCTTTGGAAGCATACTCAATTGCTGGCTGCAGCACTTTCTCTAACGAAAGTCGCCCATATTCCTTTAATACAGCATCCCAACTATCGACCATTCCAGGCACCGTTATCACACTCTCAATACCTCGAGTAGGAATAGAGCTTTTTCCTTCATAATCGTTACGTGTTATATTTACTCCTGTTCGTCCACTCCCATTGTAAGCACGTACTTTTTGATCCTTTTTACTGTATGTAAGCCAAAAGGAATCACCACCAAGTCCGGTCATATGTGGGTATACCACCGCAAGGCAGGCACTAACAGCTACTGCTGCATCAAACGCATTTCCTCCTTTTTCAAGGATTGTGTTTCCTGCGTGAGATGCTAAGTAATGTGGACTTACGACCATTGTTTTTGAACCGACAATTGGTTTATTCATGAAATTTCCTCCTCTTTTTTTTTTAATAACATATTCAAGAATAGAAAAAACAAAACCTCTATCATTTTTAAAAAAGGCTTTGCAAATTTCCAGATTTCATAGAGTTTTCACTTCGACTTTTATAGGTTTTATCCATTCCCCATAAGTTTTTTGTTCTAGAATGTTCCCATTCTCATAGATAATATTACCTCTATTAATTGTCCCAACAATCTTACAAGGAAACGTATGCCCCATATACAAGCTCTCCTTATGCTTTGCAAAGAAATTTTCTTTTGTTACTATGAAGGAGTCTTCCAAGGAAACAATAGCAAAGTCGGCATCTCCACCAACCTTGATCTGTCCTTTATCAGATAAACCAAATCTTTCCGCTGGTGCTTGTGCTGTCCACACCGCAACTTGTTCAAAGGGAATATGATAGCGAGTAGCAAGCTCAATTGCAGATAAAAGCGTAAATTGCCCTCCACTAATTCCTCCCCATGCTTCAAACAAATTATATACATTAGGATCTTTCAAGTCATAAGGACATGGAGAATGATCAGAGGTAAGCATATCGAATTTTCCGTTGATTAATAAGTTAATTAATTTTCCCTGCTCTTCCTTTTCTCGTAAAGGTGGTGCACATTTTGCTACGGTTCCTAATTCCCTTAAATGTTCATGGTTGTATAATAAATAATGAGCACATGTTTCTACTGTGATGTTTAGTCCCTTTGCTTTAGCCTCTTCAATCTTTTCAATCGCTTTTGCTGAGCTAATATGAACAAAATGAAGTGGACAGCCTGTAAGCTCTGAATAATGAATAGCTCGTTCAACTGCTTCTACCTCAGCTATAATAGGCCGTGTTTCTAAATAATCATCTGCACTTATATTCCCTTCTTGTTCCTTCTGTTTCTTTAACCAATTTGTTATCGCCGCACTTTCTGAATGAAGCGCTAAAATTTTTCCTAATTCGGCGATCTTCTTCATTCCATTAAGTAAGGTTATATCATCAACCGCTTCAAACTCTTTATTACCTGTAGTTGAGAGAAATGCTTTAAACCCAATTGCACCAGAATGCGCCAGTTCTTCTAAATCCGATTCATTTCCCGGGACAAGTCCTCCCCACAATCCAAAATCGACATAAGATTTTTCATTACCTAATTTTGCTTTTTCATAAAGAGCTTCTTTCGTAACTGTTGAGGGAATTCCATTTAACGGCATATCAAAATAAGTTGTACAACCACCAGCAGCCATCATTTGTGAGCCAGTATGGAAACCTTCCCAATGCTCTCTTCCTGGCTCACTAAAATGTACATGAACATCAATCATTCCTGGGAAAATGTATCGATTAGTAGCATCCCATGTGTTGAGTGTACGTTTTGTTATAGCTTTTTCTATTTCAGTGATTTTTCCGTCTTTTATACCAACGTCCATTTTCTCTGGACCTGATGGCAGAACAACACTTCCATTTTTAATGATTAGATCTAACTGTTCCACTACTTCATCCCCTTTATCTTTTTAAATGAAAGCAGTGCTTAAGATTTACTTAACTTAAGCACCTATCCCTTTATTACACCGCTAGATCTTCTATATCAGTTGATTGTGTAAAGCTCTGCTCAAATCCTTCTTTTACATACTCATCTTGCTTTATTATCCATAGTCTCATGATTGCTGTATAAACAACCCCAGCCGGAACAATTCCTAACAACCAAGAGAGATCAACATTGATAAATGAAAAGCATGTACCTACAGCAATTGCAATAATTGCAGCTGGATTCCACCCTTTATACGCTGGAAATAGGTTCTTCACATCATAAAGTTTACTAACATTGTAGTTTCCTTTATGTACGAGATAGAAATCTGCTACCATCACAGCAAAAATTGGTCCTAAAAACGCGGAGACTATAGAGATAAATAGATTAAAAGTTGAATCAGTCATGATATACCATGGACAAGTGATTACACCTAATATTCCGACAATTACACATGCTTTTTCCCACGAAATCTTAAAAATATCCATGGCTACAAGCACTGGTGGCATTATATTCGCAACTAAGTTTGTTGTAATTTGAGCAATTGCAATAAACAATAAAATGATGATACTAGCAAGCATACTTGAAATATGATCGGATATAATATCTACTGGATTCCATATTCCTACAGCGGCTGCACCAAGAATTCCAACGATAGGTAACAAAATCATCGGCGGAACTATACCTACTACATGCGAACCAATAAATGTCTTTGTAGAAGCTTTTCTAGGAAAATACCTTGTATAATCTGACACATTCAATAATAAAGCTGAAAATTGACCAATTAAAACTGAAATAGCCAACCAAAAAGGAATTCCCCATGAACCCTCAACATTAGCCGTTTCTGTTACTTCAAAGCCAAACGTAGATAAAAATAAGAAAATTAAGTACACTACACCTAACATAATCACAACTGAACCAACCACTTCAATCCACTTAATTGATTTAATTCCTTTAGCAGATAAATAAATTTGTAAAGCCTGAAAACCAAAGAACCATACCCAGACATTGTTAAACTCGAATATATCCATAAAAATTTGATTTAACGCTTGTGCGCCTAACCAACTTTGAACTCCATACCAGAATAATGCTGGTATTGCACGCATTAACGAAGGTATTTTTGCTCCGACTGGACCGAAGGAGGAACGAAGTTGAACAACCATTGGTATTCCATGTTTCCACCCCACTCTACCATTTCGTATTGTCAAAACTT
>NZ_NUMC01000161.1:0-1522 GCF_002577655.1 Bacillus sp. AFS040349
ATTTAACATAGCTATTTTTTAAAGTAGTAACCGTTTCAATAATCTCATTGTAGTTCCTTCCTAGTCGATCAATTGCTTCAACCATGAAATAATCTCCTTCACGAACAAAATCAAGAGCTTTTTGGAATTGCTCTCGATTATTTACTGCAGCACCAGATTTCTTCTCTGTAAATATTTTTTCTGCGCCAAAACTTTTCAAGTTTTCAATTTGCCGTTCCAAATTTTGATCTTCAGTAGAAACTCTAGCATAAGCAACTTTCATTTCGTAATTTTCTCCTTTTACAAATCTATTTAATAGACACCCTAATCATACACTTAAAACCTAATCTTAACAATAATGCTTAAGTGGTTGTTTAAGGTTTACCCTAAATAGACATTGAATAAAAAATATGAAACAATGGACAGGAATCCAAAAAAAGGGAGTGACAAAAGACAATGCAAAAAATAAATTCTTTAACTCAATGTACAGAAATACAACTAGAGGAAGCACACAGAAAATATTTAATTATCTATCCATATTTACAAAAGCCAAAATATTTAGAAAAGATTAGCGTTGAGGAAAACATTTCAATTCGCACTTTGCGTTATTGGATTCAGAAATATCAAGAACTAGGTTTAAGAGGACTGGTTCGAATGAAAAGAACTGATAAGAGCAAAGTGAAAGTTGACCTAGCAATCCAAGACCAAGTAAAAAAATATTCTTGTCCAACAAAGGTATTTCAATTACTTCCATTTACCGAAGAACACTAGCTTGGTGTGAAGATAATGATTTACAATCTCTACGAACTACGCAATTAATTGCTAATTGAAATTCCTTTATTTTTCTATTTTATTCAAGGTAAGTAATATTCAAAGGAAATGTATTACTACAGAACCTAAAGCATAGGTTTAATGTAAACCTTTCTAACAATGTCAGATAAAGGGGGCAATTATATGAATAATACCAATTCAAAGTCAGAACAAAGTGATCAATCGCCAATAAGTTCTAGCCTTAGACTTGCCCTAATAACTGCTATTCTTACTACTATTGAAGAAGGCATTGCAACTATAGAAGCGATAACAGTTATAGATGAGGAAATCATTAATTCAGAAAAAGAAAAACAAGATCAAAAAGAATTAGATGAAAAGTTTGAAAAGATGCAGCAGCAAATTGACAAATTAACAACTGAATTAACAAAAGTAACAAAAAAGGAAATGGGAACAAACAGAAAGCAGTAGGTTTTTATCACAAGATAGCAAGGAGTACTAATAATCAAATTATTAAAGGTGCATTTACACAAGCTTCAGCCGACGAACAAAATTATGCAGTTTGATTTTTATATTTTATGAATGATCATTAATTTTGTAGAAGCCGGCAATCTCGTCGGTTTTTTTACTGAACATTTTGTGTCCGAAGCGCCGCCGATCAGTAGCGCTTCTTGTGTCTACTACGCATTATTTCTTGTTATGTATAATGAAAAATCTATTCAACAAATCGGGCGAAATAGTGGAAGAACTCTTTGTTTTTAAATGTAGTGTAGTG
>NZ_NUMC01000162.1:0-27731 GCF_002577655.1 Bacillus sp. AFS040349
GGACTTTTTCAGTGGCCTCCTTTTGTGGACCAGTTTTCTTTTTTGGGGACAAAGGGACAGGTTCCTTGTCCCATAATCACAAAAATGATAAAGAAAATTTAGCTCACTTAACAGGAACGAGAACGCCTATTTTTTGGGACAACGGACCTGTCCCCATGCCCTTCCCATGCCCTTCACGCCCTTTAACAAAAATTTATTGTAAATCGATAAATATTATGTTAAATTCAATATGAAAACAATTATGTGAGGTGTGTTTTATGAAACTAATGTCAACACTTTTTCTGAAAATTGCAGTTATTTTATTGGGATTACCGGTACTTGCTATATGCATTTTTTTGGTGCCTGAGTTAGGGGATGTTTCGGCAGAACTACTGCCTGATATTGCTTTTATTAAATATCTCGTTTCCACCATTTTTTACGCATCTGCATTACCTTATTTCTTTGCGTTGTTTCAGGCTTTTAAACTTTTACAATATATTGATAAAAATGAAGCTTTTTCTGGTTTGTCTGTAAAAGCCCTAAGAAAAATCAAATATTGTGCCATTACGATCAGTGGGTTGCATGTGCTAGTGTTACCGCTTTTCTATCTTTTTGCGGAAATAGATGATGCCCCAGGTGTTATCTTTGTTGGATTAATTGTTCCGTTTGCTTCGATGGTCATCGCAGTCTTTGCGGCTGTTCTTCAAAAACTGTTAAAAGAAGCGATTGATATAAAATCAGAAAATGACTTAACGGTTTGAGGTGATAAATATGGCAATTATTATCAATGTTGATGTGATGTTGGCTAAAAGGAAAATGAGTGTAACAGAGCTTTCGGAGCGGGTTGGTATTACAATGGCGAACCTATCGATCTTGAAAAATGGAAAGGCAAAAGCCATTCGCTTATCAACTTTAGATGCAATTTGTAAGGCATTAGATTGTCAGCCTGGAGATATTTTAGAGTACAGAGGTGATGAAGATCTCGAATAAGAAGATACTTAACGAATATTGGAGGCAGAAAGTATGAGAGCACTAAAACAGCTTGTTCGTTTTGGTTGGAAGCAGGCATTATCTTGCTTGTTTCCTATCGTTATTTTTGCCTCTTTGGCTATTACACAAGTTATTCCACTCCCTTTTATTCCACGTTATGATTGGCTGCTTATTATTTGTCTTTTGATGCAGTGGTGGATGGTACGTTCTGGACTGGAAACAAAGGATGAACTAAAGGTAATTACAGTGTTCCACCTTATCGGACTAGCACTTGAACTTTTTAAAGTACATATGGGTTCCTGGTCTTATCCTGAGGAAGGGTATTCAAAAATCCTTGGAGTGCCATTGTATAGTGGATTCATGTACGCAAGTGTAGCGAGTTATCTTTGTCAGGCATGGAGGAGACTTAATGTTGAACTCGTGAAGTGGCCACCGTTAAAGATGGTTGTACCACTTGCGGCTGCCATTTATTTGAATTTCTTCACTCACCACTTTTGGATTGATCTCCGATGGTGGTTATCGGGACTTGTTATTATTGTCTTTTGGCAATCATGGGTTTTTTATGAGATAAATGGAACTCGTTATCGCATGCCAATCGCACTATCATTTGTTCTCATTGGATTTTTTATATGGATAGCAGAAAATATCGCAACCTTCTTTGGCGCTTGGGAATATCCAAACCAAACGGAAGCGTGGAGTCTCGTTCATTTAGGAAAGGTAAGTTCATGGCTGTTATTAGTGATTGTTAGTTTTCTTATCGTAGCAACGTTAAAGCAGGTGAAGGGGAAGAATTTGACTAAGCATGATTCCCGTCAATCTTCTAGCTTTAATTAATAAGAATTGTTCAATATGACATGTCCCCCAAACAAGGATATGTCTTTTTTACTGTTTATACTAAGTTACATGATCAAAATGTTATTTGGATATGCTAAGTAATATTGAAAAATGTAAGGTCGGTGTATACGTATGACTTCAAAGAAACACAAACTATTTAATTTATCTATAATCGTCATCCCATGGTTATCTGTACTATTTATAGGTAAGCAAAGTTTGAAGCGATATTCTCTTTCGAGTGCATTAATAGGTATGTATGAAATTTTTAGTCATATCAATGGACGTAGAAAAAAGTATTGGACCTTTTATGATAAGCCAAAAAATTTTGTAAGAGATGAACTTCCTTTTGATGTTGGTCCATATATACCAGCTTCAATGTGGATCCTTAAGTATACATATGGAAACTTTATAAAATTTGTTTTAGTAAATGCTATTTTCAACGGATTATTCGCTTATCTCTTTATTCCATTTCTTCACAAAATAAAAATCTTCCGCTTGAATCGATTAAGCTATCCTAAATTCTTTCTATATATTCACTACAAAGCATATTTATTATATGGCGTACAATATTTAATAGAAAAAGTAAGAGGAAGAGAAGCAGAAGGAGGAGGTGAAAAAGCATGAAAAAAACAAAAGAAAAGTTCCAAGTGGGAGCAAAAGTAACAGCAGATAATCAAATCTTTGGTACTCCTAACAGCGACGCTAAAAATGGAACTGGTGACTCGCCAAATGATAATGTTCGCAAAAAATAATGGGACACCGGGACAGGTTCACTGTCCCGGTGTGTAAACATGGGACAATGAACCTGACCCCTCGTCCCATCTTATGCAAATCGATAGTAAATTAATAAGAAAGTTGATAGAACAAAGATAAAATTTAGGAAAACAAAAATTATTTGATCCCAGCTTGTTTTATGAATTTTAATTGGAGGTTGGTAGAAGGATACGCCTTCGATAATAAAGATGACAAGAATTACGTGAATCATCGCATGTCCAATTACTTCGGTTACCCCAAATAACATAGTTGTGAGAACAAACACAATTGTCACAACCAAACCTAATAATCGATTTAAAATTCCGATTACTAATAAATATCCTATTAAAAACTCGATAAATGCAGCCAACACTGTGAATGAAACAGGATCAAAGCCAAATGTAGGCACTCCATGGTGATGAATAATGTCCAAAGTCATTGTTGGATAAACCCATTTTTCTACTGCAACCCAACATAAGCTTAAACCAGTTCCTAAATATAAAAAAGGAAATCCCCAGTTTTCAAATTTTGTATGACCAATTAAAAGTACCCCAATAATTGCAATATAAAATCCATAATCTAGCATATGAAACCAACCTGTATTGATCCATATATAAGAAAATAAAACAAACATCATTGTTGCTCCAAGTTTTGTAGCGTAATGGGAAGGTATGACTAAAGCTCCAATCGTAATCCACATGAAGATCATTTGCCACGTATGCTCAATATGAAACTCTGGTGCAAACATCGTCCCACTTACTACTTGGATCGTTAAACATAGAGCTGTACCGTATTTTAAAATATACCTTGAGTATTTTCGCCAATCAGAAAGTTTTGTGTCTACCTTTTTTGCAAAAGGAATGTTTAGTAATTTATCCATTATTTGTGGTAGTAATGCTAAAATTATCGCACTAAGTAAAGCAACACCTATAAATAAAGGTGATAAGATCTGTTCAATTGAAATTTTCTCAGGCTCTAACTTTGTAAACCACTTCACATGTGCTCCTGCAAAACTAGGTGTTAAGAATATAATGATTAAGAATAAAATAGATAGAAATGACTTTTTCATTTATATAGCTCCTCTGATGTAAAATATATAGTTAATAAGAATGATAAACTGATTATAGCTCGTAGTTCAGGAATAAAGATGTGACAAAAGTCACTTGAGTTGGGACGAGGGGACAGGCACACTGTCCCGATTTAGGGATAAAGTGCCAATCTTGAATAAAGAGATAAAAATGTAGATTGAAGATATTTGATTTTTACACGCTTTAAATACTTAATTCAATATGTTCTTTTATATCTCCGACTAAAGGTGTAGGGGAAATTCCTGCATTTGGTCGTGAAGATACTTATTGTTGAGGGTTACCATTATGATATAGAAATAGATGAGGAGAGAGTAAAATGAAAAAATTCGTCCAATTTCGGATTGCGCGGCCAACAAATAAATTCGAGGAAGTGATTACCTTTTATGAAGAAGGTTTAGGTTTAAAAAGAGTAGGCTCATTTGAAAATCATGACGGGTATGATGGAGTAATGTTCGGATTACCTGATGTAGATTATCATTTAGAGTTTACTAGGCATATGGAAGGGAGTCCATGTCCCGCTCCTACCAAAGATAATCTGCTTGTATTTTACATACCAGAAAAAGATGAAATAAGAGTCGTGAAAGATCGATTATCTTCCCTAGGATACGATGAAGTGGAACCAGAAAATCCTTATTGGAGGAATAAAGGAGTAACAATTGAAGATCCAGATGGCTGGAGAATCGTTTTAATGAATTCAGAAGGCTTACGGGGATAGAGGCGGGGATAGAGGGACAGGTACACTGTCCCTTTTTTGGTGAATTTTACTCAACTAGGAACCGAACCGGACAGTATCTCATTTATATGTGTCAAGGAACCTGTCCCTCTATCAAGATCAAGGGCTAGTTCTGATGCAGCAATGTTTGAAAATGTGTTCCTGAATACTTTTTTTCGAAGCTGCTCATATCCTTTAATTGTTTTTCAAGAAGTGAAGTATTCATTTAGAAAATCACCTTTCATATTTGCTGTTACTATTTATTATTAGGTGGTAATTCAATTTATTTCCCAACTTCTTTTCTGAAAATTCAAATTAGGCTTTTTTACCAGTAGCAATACCCACCCAATTTACATAATTTGTTGAAGAAGTATGTTTCTACCAGAAACGCAGCTTGAATTTACAAGTTCGTCTCTCGTTACTGTTTTAAGGCAAATATTTTGAGGAGGTTTTACTGAATGAATGATTTTCAACATGATCTTCAGATGTTAAATCTAGGAGACTATCAAGCTACTCAGGCCGTACCTTATGACCCGAACCAATACTATAATGATGATGAAAGGTTTTACTTTGGTGTCGGTAGTATTCTTCGCTGTTATAGCTGCTTTAACTGTTATAGCTGTTTCAGTTGTTATAGTTGTTATAGCTGTTTCAGCTGCTATAATTGCGGAGGTCGCTGTGGTGGTGGAGGCCGTTGTGGTGGCGGTGGCCGTTGTAGTGATGGTCGTTGCGGCGGTGGAGGCCGTTGTAGTGATGGTAACCGTTGCGGCGGTGGAGGCCGCTGCGGAGGCAGATAGGATAAGTACCATAATGGAATACAGTAAGCCTCTATATTTTGATGTAGAGGCTTTTTCTCATTGAAAGTAAACATATGGGACAATTTCCGATACATAAGATGTTAGTAATGAAATGGAAAGATACTGGCAGCTACGGCTAAGGAGGAACAGTATGACGAATTTGTACCCTTCTATGCGGTTGAAGGTGAAAAGGGATACGTTTTTTCTCCCTGAAGCTAACAGCGGTGTATATTTTCGGAATAATGTAAGTTCGTTTCGTATGGAAGGCAGCATGATCGATAAATGGGTTGAAAAACTATTACCGATGTTCAATGGTGAACACACATTAGAGAGTTTAACAAACGGATTACAAGGACCGTATCGAGATCGAGTGTACGAAATCGCGGAAACATTGTATCAAAATGGATTTGTAAAAGATGTGAGTCAGGACCAGCCGTATTCATTGTCTGAACAGGTTCTAAAAAAGCATGCTTCACAAATTGAATTTATCGACAGTTTTGTAGATTCTGCCGCGTTCCGATTTCAGAGATATCGCCAGGCAAAAGCATTGGCAATTGGCTCGGGAGAAATGTTTGTTTCATTGGTTTCAGCTTTACTAGATTCCGGGTTACCCAAGTTTCGAACACTCATCACAGATCGAAATCAGACGAATATTCAGCGGCTTCAGGAACTCGTGGCACATGCCCGAATTTCAGATTCTGAGGTAGCCGTGGGGGAGATTTCACTAAGTTCTTGGAAGGAAATTGTGGAACCATTTGATTATATTTTGTACGTGTCACAAGAGGGAAATGTAGAAGAGCTAAAGCTCCTACATAACATTTGTAGAGAAGAAAACAAGGTGTTTATTCCGGCTTTATGTTTACAACAGGTAGGAATTGCGGGGCCTTTTGTTTTACCAAATTCAGATCATTGCTTTGAATCTGCATGGAGAAGGATACATCGATCTCAGCTTTTCAAAGAAAATCACATTTCAAACTTTTCCTACACGGCTGGAGCTATGCTTTCTAATTTGATTGTCTTTGAATTGTTTAAAAACATTACCGGTGTAACGGAACGAGAACAGAATAATCAAATCTTTTTACTGAATTTAGAAACGATGGAAGGTAACTGGAATACTTTTCTTCCTCATCCATTTGTGACTGGACATACAGGTGCTAAACTTGTAGACGATGATGAGGCGCGAATTCAAGGAGATATGCAAAGACAAGAAATGGGTAAATTACTACTTTTTTTCAATAAGTTAACATCAAAATCAACTGGTATTTTTCAAGTTTGGGATGAAGGTGATTTGGTTCAACTTCCGTTAGCTCAGTGCCGAGTCTTACCCACCGACCCATTGTCTGTTGGACCTGCTGAGGTATTAAAAAGTATGATTTGTTCTGGACTAACACATGAGGAGGCTAGGAGGGAAGCGGGTTTAGCTGGTCTAGAAGCATATGGGAATCGATTATCTACCGTGCTTGATCTGCCAAAAGAAGTTTCTGTAGGAGCAGGTGAAACATATACAGAAAGTGTATGTCGCGGGTTACAAAGTTATTTAGTACAGAAGATGAAGAGAAATCACTCAAACGATATGATTTCTCTATCTCGAGTCAAGTTAAAGAAAGTTGAAGATGAAAGGTGTAGGTATTATTTACAATCATTATCAACAATACAGGGTGAACCCATTATTGGAGTAGGAGAGGAAGTAACTGGATTCCCTATTGTATGGATTGGGACGAAAAATGGATGGTATGGAAGTGTAGATCTCAATATAACCTTGGCGTTAAGAAAAGCATTGCAACAGGCTCTTTTTAACCTGCAAAATCAAGAAGATCCTTTAACATCAAAAGGCTTAGTCGCATCATCGGTATTATTTGATGAAAAAACACCTCAACAGATAAATATCCCTGATTTTGATAATCAAAAACATTCTGAGCTATTGCAATCGGCTAAGGAACGATTGAATCAGAACAAAAAGCAACTTACCATCTATGAACTTGAAGCAGAACCAATTTTAAAAGAAGGCTTAGCGGGGTTATTTGGAGTTGTCGTTCGAGAGGAGGGATGAAGGTGTGTGCTGATTTGTTAGTTGTTGGAGAGGGCTTGTTAGCTGACATTTTTTGTACAGAACTTTCTTCAGAATATCTGATAATTCGTCAAACTCAAGTTGATACAGTTGTACCAGAATCAATTGATTTGGCTCTGGTCTTACAAGATGAATGGAACCCATCTATTCATCAAAACGCAGAAGACGTTTTTCGAGCAAGCAATACCCCGTGGCTTCGAGGCTTTGTATCATTTGGTGAAGGCATTATAGGACCTTTGGTTCAACCTGGAATTCCTGGTTGCTCAGAGTGCGCAGATCTACGACGTGTTTTAACAGGAAATCATCGTCAAGAGATGTGGCGCATGCAAAAAGAATTAGAGAGTTCTGGCAAAACACAAAACTCATCCTGGACTTCACGGACAGGGTTCATACAGATGATTCATCTCCTTAAATCCGAGATTCAAAGGTTCATAAAAGAGAAACAGCTTTATTCAGAGAAGAGGCTTGGTATAGTCAACCTCAAAACATTGAAGAGTTCATGGCATTCCTTCTTGCCTGTTCCTCAATGTACGGTATGTAGTTCCATACCTGACGATTCACCGGGTTTAGCCCGAATTTCTCTTCAGAAAAGTCCGAAAGTAAGTATGGAAAGTTACCGAACTCGTTCATTAGATGATCTGAAAAGCGTGTTAGACAAAGACTATCTTGATTCTCGAACAGGACTTCTTAATGATAAAATGTATAATCTTATTCCTCCATTTGCCGACGTAAGTGTAAATTTACCTTTGTTTGAGGGAGATGAGGGAACAGCCGGTCGTACAAATTCATACGCAGCAAGTGAATTAACTGCGATCTTAGAAGGATTGGAACGATACTGTGGGCTTGAGCCCCGTGGCAAACGAACAGTAGTATTTGATAGCTATGAAAATTTGAAAGAGCAAGCCTTAAACCCTCAATTGGTGGGTGAACATGAAAAAGATCAGTATCAACGTTCGGGCTTTCCCTTTGAAAAATTTGATCCTGAAAGTCCAATGAAATGGGTATGGGGCTATTCATTTTTACAAGAGCGACCGATTCTAGTTCCAGAGTTACTTGCCTATTATAGTTTGGGGTGTGGTTCACGAGGATTTGTCTATGAAACCTCCAACGGATGTGCATTAGGAGGTAGTTTAGAAGAGGCTATTTTTTACGGCATTATGGAAGTGGTCGAGCGCGATTCGTTTCTTATGACCTGGTATGCACAATTGTCTTTGACTCGTCTAGATCCTTACTCTACTGAAGATGAAGAACTAGTGTTGATGATTGACAGAATGAGAGCAGTTGGTGGATATGATTTGTATTTATATAACTCAACAATGGAACACGGAATCCCAAGCATTGTCGCACTGGCAAAAAGCAGAAAGCAAAAAGGATTGAATCTTATCTGTGCAGCAGGGGCTCATTTAGATCCGGTGCGGGCTGTGAAAACTGCTGTTCATGAGTTGGCTGGCATGATGTTGACCCTTGATGAGAAATTCGAGGCAAACAAAGAGGGATATATGCGTATGTTACACGATTCTTCTTTAGTTCAACAGATGGATGACCATGGCATGTTATATGGTTTAGCAGAAGCAGAAGAGCGCCTACATTTTTTACTTAACAATAACCAACCAGCTAATACGTTTAACGAGGAATTCAAGTGGAGGTCAAGCCATGCTGACCTTACCGATGATCTTCAAGATATTCTTCAAGCGATAAAAAGCGCAAACATGGACGTTATTGTAATCGATCAAACAACACCGGAAATTAAGCGAAACGGTTTACATTGTGTAAAAGTGTTGATTCCTGGAATGCTTCCGATGACATTTGGACATCATTTAAAGCGCATATCAGGGTTAGAGAGAATATTACGTGTCCCTATGGAACTGGGGTATACAACAGAACCTCTGACACGTGAAAAGCTTAATCCACTTCCACACCCGTTTCCATAAGAAGGGAGGCTGGAAGGGTGATTCTTGATGAGTTTCTGCATAACTTACATTTTGACATTGATAAAGCAAGCATTCCGAACTGGGAAGTGGATTGGGAAGATGGTCCACTTGCTTACAAGCTTTACTATCACTTACCCGAAATCCCACTATCTTTGGATATACCCCTAACTCTTGAAGCTCAGGAAGTGCCTGTAAAACCAGATCTTCGGAAAATCGGTCATTTTCTTTGGTATGTTTATGGAATTACTCAATTTAGTCAGTCTGTTGCACCGATGATTTCTACCAAGAAAGAGCTAGAAGTCATGCAATCATATAGAAGGTTTGCTCCTTCAGGTGGAGCATTGTATCCAAACGAATTATACGTATATTTAAAAATTGACGATGTGCCTGATGGCCTTTACCATTTTGATGTCTCACATCACCGTTTAGTATTACTACGTGAAGGTAATTTTGATAATTATCTTACTCGTTCACTTGGAAGTCGATGTGATCTTACATCTTGCTTTGGGACTGTTTTTATATCAACGATGTTTTGGAAAAACTTTTTTAAGTACAATAATTTTTCTTACAGGCTACAGGGGTTAGATGCAGGTGTTCTGATGGGGCAGTTAATAGAAGTAGCAAAACGTTTTGGATTTGCATCAGGTGTTTATTATCAATATCTTGATCGTGCAATTAACCATCTGCTTGGTTTTAAGGAACAAGAAGAAAGCATATATTCAGTCATCCCACTAACAGTAGAACCAGCCATGTGGTCAGGAAACCGTCATAGCGAGAATGTTTTAACTAATGATTTAATACGAGAAATAAGGCCAATTCAGACGAAGCAATACGTTCGTACAAAGAATATAAAAGAATTTCCAATGTTAATAAAAATGAATGAAGCTTCTATGCTTCATTCTACACCTTTTCGCTGGTTCGAGAAAAAGGAGAGAAGAAATGAAGAGGGTAAGGTGGTCTCCTTACCCCTAGTTAATCGGCTTTCGTACGATTTTATGTCTACATGTCAAAAGCGATTTTCCCCTGACATGGATTTTCAATTGAAAAAAATAAGTAAACAAGAACTTGCTTCTCTTCTATATGAGGCAACAGCATCTTTCCGTTATCGAAATGACTTAGAGAAAGAACATTCAGATGATTCACGTGTCTCTATTTACGTCTGTTTGTATAATATTGAAGGAATCCCTGATGGAGCTTATTTTTATGACAATATTGAGCATTCATTATACCTGGTGAATGCAGGAGATCATAGGCTCCTACTACAATCTGGGTTGTCATTAGATAATGTTAATTTACTACAAGTACCGATCACCCTGCATGTTGTTGGTGATAATGATCACTATAAAGATTCACTTGGTTACAGAGGCTATCGAATTCAACAAATGGAAACGGGGATGCTTGTCCAAAAATTGCTTTTGGCAGCATCTGCGCTTGAAATGGGCGGGCATCCGCTCCTCGGTTTCAACGTGAACGTAACAGATCATATTTACAACTTAGACCCACTTGGAAAAACAAGCTTAATACAAATTCCAATAGGTCCTTATCGACAACGGCCCTGGCTTATGGGAAGACTTCACACTTAATAGAAGTCAGATTAGAGTGGAGAAGAATATAGTAAAGCAAAGTAAAAACGTTCCTTACATAATGGTAAGGAACGTTTTTAAAATATAGGTAAACCCAATCATTTTATCTACTAACTTCTTACAAGAAAGGGGAATGGTAGCAAAGTATTTAGAAAAGTCATGATGATTTTTTAACACTAGGTCTATATATACCTTCCTTCTCCAAAATAGAAAGGGCGATCTTCGCTGCATCGCTTCCACCTGCGTCTTTTTCTCCTTCTATATGAACGGCAAAGAAAAATGTATTATCCGCTGTCTCTACATATCCAATAAACCAACCATTAACATTTTCTCCGTTTACATCTGCAGTTCCCGTTTTACCTGATAATCGAAGTTCATTTGAATCTTCTAGAAGTAACGAGTCTTTGACAGTCTGTATGTTCGATTGATCAAAAGAGAATTCATTATTATAAAATCTTTTCAACATATCGATCTGCTCAACAGGGGAGATTTTTAAGTGACCATCCATCCAATAATTAGCTATGTCACTTGATATATCTTTGCTTCCATAGCCAATTTGTTCGTAGTAAGTTTGCAACTTCTTTTTACCAAGCTGCTGATCAAGATGTTGAAAATACCATGTTGTTGAATTCTTCATTGCGGTAAATAAATCTTGGTCTTGATTCCACTTATCATATTTGTGGAGAGTTCCGTCCCAGGTCATTCTAGAATTTTCTTTTGTAATAATCTCGTTTTCTAATGCAAACAATGCACTAAATATTTTATAAGTGGAATTGGGAGCATACCTAGTTGTGCTTTCATCTTCATTATAAATCATGTACCGATCCATCTTGGTGTTGTATAGTACGGCACTTCCTGTAAGATTATGAAAAAGAGTCTGATAATCTTTGTACACCACATTTTGTTCTGAAAAAGAATGTTGATCTTTGATAAAGGCTAATACCGATATAGAAGGAATACTGCTTAAGATGATAGCAAGAACAGCCATAAAGATTAGTGAACTTTTTATTTTTTGCTTTTTTGATTCTACTTGGAAATTTACAATTGTCACAATACGCCGTTTTACTTGTTTATACGAGCTACTAATTTCTGAAGCAGCAATCAAAGGTAGGGTTTGTTTTGCTTGAGAAGCAAATTTTAAAATAACCTCTCCATATTTAAGTTGAGATTCCTCATCCAGCTTTTTTAAAACAGCATAATCACAAGTAATCTCCATCTCTGTTTTCATGTTACTTAAAAAATACCAAACGAGTGGATTAAACCAATAAACGATTCTAGACAGACCCAGGAAATAATTAATTAGTATATCTTTACGTTTACAATGGACCAACTCATGAAGCAAAACACACCTCATATCGTCATAACTAAGCATGGGTTGATCTTGTGGTAGAACAATGATTGGTTTCATAAGCCCAAAGGTAATAGGGGACTTTACCAAAGATGAATATCCTAAAACGACTCCTTTTTGATAGTCTATTTCTTCTTTACATGTTGTAAGAAGGATTGATAATTCACCGTGGTCAACTACTTTTAGACTTTTTTTGACCCTATAGATTCTAAGATTACTAATTAGTGTAGCCAAAAGCATAATAATCATTCCTGCTAGCCACACGTAAAACAAGATAAAATCCAGAATTCGATAAGGTGATTGTTCAATTGAAGTAGGAAAATCTTGTTGCCAATTTCCATTCTGAAACATGGTTTCTGTCATGTTAGCCGGAGATTGGGTGTTTGTTAATGTTGAAGAACTAATTCCAAAGTGTATTAAATCATTCATCCCTAGAAAATGAGTGGGAATAAAAGGAGCAATCAATACCAAAAGAGAGATCATACTTAAATGATATTGTGTACTAACAGTTATTTGCTTCTTTAATCCTTTTTTTATACCAATAATCGTACAAAAAATGACAGATAAAATGATGTTACTAATAAAGAAGAGAGTGAAGAAAGAATTGTCCATATTAATGTTTCCTTTTGTTCTTGCGATCTTCTAATATTCGATGCAATTCATTAATTTCATTCTCAGACAGCTTATCTTTTTCTAAGAAATTTAATACCATTGAATTTAAAGTACCATTATAAAAGCGATTTAAGAAACTATGACTTTCAACTTCTACATAATCACTTTCCTCTACATTTGCTGTATAAACAAATATACGGCCTTCTTTATGATTTTTTAGTGCTCCTTTTTTAATCAACCTTAACAACATTGTTTGGATTGTTTTAGGACTCCAATCACTTGTTTTTGATAATTTTTCAATCACTTCATTCGTATTAATGGCAGGGTATTTCCATATTATTTTCATTACTTCTAATTCAGCATCTGAAATTTGCGGTATTTTTTTCATACAAACCACCTTTTAAACTTACAGTTGTAATATTTTTATTATATTCTGCCTATATGACGAAGTCAATGAAGCAACAAAAAGGATTGACACTAAATATTACATGTGTAATATTTAGCTTATTCATTCAAAAAAATTCGAAAGGAGATCATGTTTTGACAGTTAAAATTGAACAACGCAGGGTACAAAAAAATAGACTTTTAAGGGTTAACATACTCTTTTTTATCGTATTTTTATTTTTTGTGGCTCTAATTATTAGACTTGGTTATGTTCAGATTGTTTACGGTGAAGAATATAAAAAAGAAGTAAATAAAACGGTGGATATGGTCGTTAGTACTCCGGTTCCTAGAGGTAAAATATATGACCGAAATGAAAGGGTCATTGTAGATAATGTGCTAGTCAAAGCAATTACGTATACGAGGATGAAGGGAACAACTTCTAAAGAAATGGTAGAAACAGCAAAGGTGCTTTCGAAAATGATTGATATAGATGAAGAGAATATGAAAGAGAGAGATTTAAAGGATTATTGGATTGTCACTAGACCTGCTCAGGCAAGAAATAAGATTAAAAAAGATGAATTACTAGATGAAACGTTAACTGATAAAGATCGGTATAATCGACAAATTGAACGAATTAACTCTCAAGATTTAAAGGGAATTTCCAAGGAAGAGCTTAAAGTTGCGGCAATATTTACTAACATGAATAGTGGCTATGCTCTAACTCCACAAGTTATTAAAAGAAATGTGACTGACGAAGAGTTTGCTATCATAGGAGAGCATTTAGCCGATTTGCCGAATGTTGATCTTTCAACTGATTGGGACCGCCTTTATCCACACGAACATATTTTTCGTTCAGTTTTAGGCAATGTATCATCATCATCAGAAGGATTACCAAACTCTAACTTAGAATACTATTTATCTAGAGGATATAACCGAAATGATCGAGTTGGAAAAAGTCAGCTCGAATTATTTTATGAAGAAATCCTAAAAGGTCAAAAAGCAAAGATAAAACATATAACAGATCAAAATGGAAACCTATTGGAAACAGAGAAAATCTCAGAAGGCCAACGTGGGAGAGATCTCGTCCTATCAATTGATTTTGAGCTGCAGAAGCTAGTAGAACAAGTGATTCAAGATGAACTTAGCAGAGCAAAGGGAAGAAACAGATTCTTAGATCGTGCCTTTGTCGTCATGATGAACCCTAACACAGGGGAAGTACTGTCTATGGCTGGTAAGCAGCTTGTTCGCGAAAACGGGAAAAACATGTTTCGGGACTATGCATTGGGAACAATTAATTCTCAGTTTGAAATGGGTTCAGTAGTAAAAGGGGCAACAATATTAGCCGGTTTAGAATCGGGCTCCATTAAATCTGATACAATTTTTAGTGATGAAAAATTAAATTTAAAAGGGACACCATTGAAAGGATCACATTCAACATCATTAGGTACAAATGGAATTGAAGGCGCGTTAAAAAAGTCATCAAATGTATATATGTTTAAAACGGTCATTGGGATGATGGGAAAGGAATACCAATCAGGGATGTCACTTCCTAAAAAGCCAGAGGCAGTACAAGAATTTAGAAATGATTTTAGTCAGTTCGGATTAGGTGTGAAAACCGGAATTGATCTTCCAAATGAATCAGATGGCTTAATAGGGAAACAAGCGTATACAAAACCCGGTTTATTCCTTGACCTTTCTATCGGACAGTATGATAACTATACAACGATGCAATTAGCACAGTATATTTCAACTATTGCAAATGGTGGTTATAGATTGAAGCCGCAATTAGTAAAAACGATTCATACACCTTCAAGTACTAATGAGATAGGACCGGTGTTTCAAGCATTTCAACCAGAAGTATTGAATAAAATCACAATGGAAGATAAATATTTACGTCAGGTGCAAGAAGGATTTAGACAAGTGTACCAAAGTCCCGGTGGAACTGCTTATAAATATTTTGGTGGAGATCGTAGATACAATGAATCTCAAGCAGCAGGAAAAACAGGGACAGCTCAGTCTTTTTATCAAGACCCAAACACGAAAAAAACATACGCAACTTACAATTTAACACTAATCGGCTATGCTCCTTTTCACAATCCAGAAGTAGCGTTCTCAATTGCTGTTCCATATTTAGATAGTGATACTGACCCGGTTAATAAGTATATAGGACAAAAAATTTTAAAAGCATATTTTGATTTAAAGGTAGATTAAGTTTTAAAGCGAATACTATTAGCAAAAGAGCAAACTAGATGATTTACCCTTAAAACTTACAATTGTAATAATTAATTGAAGGAGTGGTGATAATAATTATAGACGAATTAACTTAAAACTCGTACATAAATCATGCATTAAAAACTTACGAGTGTAATAGTAATAATCGTATTGCTAATTTTTAGGAGGATATATTATGAACAAGAATAATCTACTAATTCCGTTGTTTATAATGATAACTTTTTGTTTATTGATAATATCAGGATGCTCAAACAGTAAAAAACAAGAAGAAACGTTTGAACAGTTTTCAAATCTATTATCAAATCAAAAACATGATCAGTTATATGATTTATTATCAACTGAATCAAAAAGAACAATAACAAAGGAAGAGTTTGTTGAAAAATATACAAATATATATTCTGGTATTGGAGCTGAAGATATAAGGGTGAATAGAATAGAGAAAGAGCATGAGGAAAACGTGATTCCGTTCTCTATAAACATGATCACTGCAGCTGGAAAAGTAAGTTCATCCTCTTATCAGTTACCGTTAGTAAAAGAAGAGAAGGAATGGAAGATTACTTGGGATGAAAGCTTGATTTTTCCCACAATGAAACCAGGAGATAAGGTGAAGGTACGTACGATGAAAGCCACAAGAGGCAGTATTCTTGATCGGAATGGATATCCACTTGCTAAAGATGGAGAAATCAAAACAGTTGGAATCAATCCAGAGGTTTTTGATAAAAGCAATCGAGAAGGGAAAATAAAAGAGCTTGCAACAATTTTAGATATAAATGAAGAGAGAATCATAAAAAAATTAGAAGCGAATAAAAATCCAAAATATTTTGTTCCAATTGTAGATATAATGCCTGATGATGAAATATTAACAAAATTACAAGATAAAGGTGCTAATGGTATTTTTATAAACAATAAAACGTCAAGAACCTATATCAATCATAAAGCCTTCGGACGACTTCTTGGATATGTTGGAAGTATTACGGCTGAGGAACTGGAAAAGAACAAAGAAAAAGGATATAGTACGACTTCACTTATTGGAAAAGCTGGTCTTGAGCAAGTATATGAAGATACATTAAGAGGAATTGATGGAATAGAGATTTATATAGTAAGAGATCAAGAAAAGGAAGAAACCATTGCAAGTAAAGAACCACAACATGGGCAGGATATTAAATTAACAATTGACTCAAATTTACAAAGTATCATCTATGATGAAATGAATGAAGAAAAAGGTTCAGCAACAGCTGTTCATCCAAAAACCGGTGAAGTCCTTGCTTTAGTAAGTTCGCCTTCGTATAACTCAAATCGTTATACAACATATGTAACAAATGAAGAACAACAAAGTCGTGAAGAAAGTGATTTTGCTGATGAAGTGAATCGATTTAGTAAACTCTATTCACCCGGATCTGTTTTTAAATTAGTGACTGCTTCTGCTGGACT
Source organism: Bacillus sp. AFS040349 (assembly GCF_002577655.1). Classification (NCBI taxonomy): domain Bacteria; kingdom Bacillati; phylum Bacillota; class Bacilli; order Caryophanales; family Bacillaceae; genus Bacillus; species Bacillus sp. AFS040349. Next base: position 16,743 of record NZ_NUMC01000162.1, read on the forward strand.
TGAAAAAGGAACAATTGATCCGGAGAAGCAAATTTCGATCAACGGCCGTTCCTGGCAAAAAGATTCTTCCTGGGGGAACTATAGTATAACGAGAGTAAATAATCAATCATCTGTAAACTTAAAAGATGCAGTAAAATATTCAGATAATATTTATTTTGCGATGAGTGCTCTTGAGTTAGGTAGCGATGAATTTATTGCTGGTGCAAAAAGATTTGGTATTGGAGAGCCATTAGAAATGGGTTATCCATTAGGAGATAGTCAAGTATCAAATAGTGAAAGCATTAAAAGCGACATCCTGCTTGCTGATTCAGGATACGGCCAAGGAGAAGTATTGGTTACAACATTAAATATGGCCCTTGCTTATAGTGCATTATCCAACGATGGAAATATTATGGCTCCATCATTGATTCAAGAAGACAATCAGAGCATAAAAATTTGGAAAGAATCAGCTATAGCTTCTGCCCATCTATCTACTTTGCAACGTGCATTTACGGCTGTTATTAATGAAGAGGGGGGAACAGCTCATGATGCAAAAATATCAGGAATTACTTTAGCGGGAAAAACTGGAACTGCCGAGATAAAAGCATCTCAAGTTGATGAAAATGGAACGGAAAACGGCTGGTTTATCGCAACAGATTTAGAAACTGCTAAAATCTCTCTTGCAGTTGTTCTTGAGGATGTAAAAGAGAGGGGCGGCAGTCATGCAACCTTACCAATTATTAAAAACACCTTATCAGATTATTTAAAATGAAGTGATAGAAACTTAAGAAATCAATCAAAAAATTCCCTTATAGAAGAAAGTTACACTTGAGTAGCCTACTTCATCGGCGATTTCAGGGATTGGTAAATTGGAGTTTACGAGCATCAAACCTGCTTTGCTTATTTTTTGAAGCTGCAGGAGATCTTTAAATGATTTCGAACATTATCGAGATGTTTTAGAAACTTGCCATGCGCTTGGATTAACTCCAATTATAGCTCTTCATCATTTTTCTTCACCACAGTGGAGACAGCTGCAGCAACATTATGTGGTGCAGATCCAAGTCAATAATTTACCTTTCACATGATTTCTGATGAAGAATCGATCAAGCTTATGAAAGAAGCACATAAACAATCATGGGCTGTTATTAAAAAAATCCAGCCAAATGTAAAAGTGGGATTTTCGATGGCACTCCCCTTTATACTATCAATAAAATCGTAAAAAGATAAAGGTATAAATGTACTCTTGTAGAGTCATTGTACCTTTATTTGTTTTATATTAACATTTCTGTATTGATTGTAGGATTTTTTTCTTCGGCATTGAAATCACTAATCTTGAACAAAGAGTCGATTTCTGCAATATTGCTTACAGTTGAAGCTTGAAGCATGTAAAATTCCTTCTGTTATACTATAGAAAGGTAAAATTAGTATAGGAGTGAAAAAAATGTTAGTAGGTCATATCAAGGAAATTATTCGTCATCCGATTAAATCATTTCGGGGTGAAAGTATACAGCAGTCTAAAATAATGAATTATGGTTTATATGGAGACCGTAGTCATGCTTATTTAGATAGTACAAAAAATGATAACTTCTTAACTATTACACAATTCAATGAAATGGTTAAATATAAAGCAAGATTTGTGGGAGAAGAATCGATGGAAGAATATCCTAAAGTCGAAGTGGTGACGCCTGGAGGGAAGGTTTTTGATTGGGATCATCAAGAATTAATGAATGAAATGGAAACCAAATCGAAACGGAAAATTTCCACTAGGAAATATACCCCTTCACATGTACCTATTGGACCAATTGCAGTTGAGCACATTCTACTTGCAACAGATTCTTCATTAGAAAAACTACAAGAGCTATGGGGGAATGATGAAGTTGATTCAAGACGTTTTCGTCCTAATTTATTACTTTCATTAAAAGATAAAGTGCCTTTTATTGAAGAAGAATGGATTGGTAAACGTATTAAAATAGGAAGTGAAGTGGAAATTGAATTTGTAGGACATTGTAAGAGGTGTATGATTATTACTGTGGATCCTGAAAATGCTGAACGAGATCCGAGTTTACACAAAACGGTAATAAAAGAAAGAAACAATAATTTTGGTGTTTATGCTTCTGTGATAAAAACAGGAGACATATACGTAGGTGATGAAGTTCAACTGCTTGATTGAATTTCTTTTAGATTACTCAGTATTATAATCCCCCTTGTTTACAAGGAGACAATGGTTTACTCTTTATTTAGGGAGTGAGGTAATTGAGAGAGAGTATTGAAGATATTAATTATAAAGAAGTAATTGAGTATTCATTGGATCCGCTAATCGTTCATTCTCATTTGAAAATAATTTATGTAAATGGTGCAGCAGAAAAATTCTTTAGAGCTTCGAGAGAGGAAGTAATTGGAGCAAGTCCTTTAGATATCTTTAAAGATACATCTAAACCTGCAATTACAAAAAGAATATCGGGTGCCTATAGTAAACCAGCCGAAGTTATTGAGGAAACGATTTATAGAATGGATGGAACTTCAGTTGAAGTTGAATTATATTGTCATCCTGTTAAGATAGGGGATACAATAGCTATACAAACCTACGTAAAAGACATTTCGGAGAGAAAACAACAAGAAAATGTTAATTATGAAATGAATATGCAAATAAATGAGCTTTCGGCCCAAGTTGTACCCCTTTTAGAAGGTATTGCAATTCTTCCTTTGTTAGGTGTAATAGATCATGATAGGGCAAAACAACTCTTAGAATTAGTACCAGTAAATGTGAAAGAACATGGGGTAAACCGACTAATAATTGATTCTTCAGGAGTTTATAAATTTGATAATTTAGTTATTGACTCTCTGTTGACCATTAACAATGTACTAAATTTAATAGGGGTAAAATGCATTATAACTGGGGTAAGGCCCCAATTATCTGTAGAAGCCGTCAAAATTGGCATTAACTTAAAAAATATAACTACTTTTTCTAATGTTAAGGATGCATTAAACTATTTAGGTGTAAATAATTTGAAATAAAGATAGGTTGTCTCACGGCTAGTTAATCTCAGAAGGATTAGCGGTCTTTTTATTTTCACTTCTTCTTATTAGCTATCGACGCAAAGAAGAAAGTTCATAACATTTTTTTTTATGTAAAAATAAAATTGTGAATTTAGGTTTATTTTTAATTGTAAAGGGTATCTAAGGGAGTGGAGAGCAAAAGGACAAGAGGCGGTGTGACATTGTGTTCACAATATGACTGTTTATCAAGCGAAATGATCATAGAGTTTTATTTTGAGTTTAAACAAAAAATAGAAAATAAAGAGCTTTCAGAAGTAATGAATACTGAATTAGAACTAATAAAAGAAGCTGCCAAAAACAAAGGAATCATTTTCATCAATTTTATTTAATATTTGATAAACAAAAATAGCCCATAAACCATAGTTTTTACTTTTGGTTTATGGGCTATTTCTAATATTAAATGTTTATCTATAGTGAGTGTGATTTACAATTAAATGGTCCTATTTAAAAATAAAAACACTCACAGATTGAAAGAAGATATTTGTGAGTGTATTGTTATTTTTAAAAAAATTAAGTTGATAGGAAAGGGGTTTATTTATATGTTTCCACCGGTACCTGTTCCACTGTTTTTCTCCTTTCCCTCTCTTTCATATTCGTTAAATAAACCCCAATAAACACCAAAACACCACCAACAAATTGAACGATTGAAATGCTTTTGCCAAGAATTAAACTAATGATTGCTGTAAAAACTGTTATTAAATTCAAATAAATACCGGCTTTGCTAGCATCAATATGTCTTAATGAGATATTCCAGAAAATAAAAGAGCCAACAGAAGGAAAGACTCCCATATACACAATTCCAATCATTGCTTGATGACTAAGATTAAAATTAAAGTCACTTCCATTAACTGCAATCACTGGAAGCAACAGTAATAACGCAAATATGACTGAAACAGAGGTAGATGCAATAGGGGGAATAGTTTTTATTTTTCTACCAATTATTGAATAAATAGACCAAACGATTATTGCAAAGATCATTAGCATATCGCCCTGATTATAGTTATTATGGAAGATTAGATGTAACTGTCCTTTCGTTAATACTAGGAGAACACCTAATAATGAAATAATTAACCCCATCATATTTTTAAACTTAATTTTTTCTTTAAGAAATAACACGGAAAATAAAACAATAACAGCGGGATTAATAGAATTGACTAAAGCTGCATTTAGTGAAGTGGTATACTGTAAAGCTTCGTATAAAAGAAAATTATAACTTATGATTCCAAGTACTGCTAACATAAGGAGAGTTTTCCACTCCTTCCAAACACTTTTCCAATTTGGTCGCTCAATATAATGCGCTAAAGGTACGAGGAGAAAAACAGCGATTAACCATCGAAAAAACGTCATTTGCAACGGTGACATTTCAACAACTAAGTATTGACCAAACACATAATTTCCTGCCCAAAATAAATTAGCCAACACAAGAAACAGCAAAACAGAATATTTCTTCAATTACATCACTCTTTCAATATTTATAAATTAATTAGTATATTTATTCTATTAATATATCAAAATGGAAATAAAAGAGCAATTTAATCATTGGTAAAATTATATCGTAAAAAAATAAAATTTAATTGTTCTTAGTAAAAGCAAGATAATTGAGAACCATTAAAATGTCATGTAGACTAATCACACAACACTATTTAAGAAAAGCGGTGTAAGAATGAAACTCAGTGTTCTTGATCAATCGGTTATTAGTGAAGGGCAAACTGCTAGAAATGCACTTCATAATACGATTGAACTGGCAAAAATAACAGAGAAATTAGGGTATACTCGATTTTGGGTAGCCGAACACCATAATTCAAATGGGATCGTAGGGACATCTCCAGAAATACTTATATCACAAATCGCTGCAAATACAAAAAAGATACGTATTGGTTCAGGAGGTGTACTGCTTCCACAATATAGTCCATATAAAGTAGCAGAAAACTTTAAAATGTTAGAAACGTTGTTTCCAAATCGAATTGATGTTGGAATAGGTCGATCGCCAGGCGGATCACCAACAACTCGCTTAGCCTTAACAGATGGGATAAGGAAAAGTATGAATGAGTTTCCGAGACAGGTTGCAGACCTTCAAGACTATTTATTTGACACTAGCTCAAGTTCTCAACCAATTCACAATGTCAAAGCCTATCCGAGTATCCAAACAGTTCCGGAAATGTGGTTATTAGGTGTAACACATCGTGGAGCTAGATTGGCTGGGGAAATGGGTACAGCGTTTACATTTGGCCATTTCATTCATCCTGCAAACGGTTTACATGCAATGGAAACCTATAGAAAGAGCTTTCAGCCATCAAAAACACAAAAAGTACCAAAAGCAAATGTATGTATTTTTGTTGTCTGTTCTGATACCCAAGAAAAAGCAGAAGAGATCGCCTTGAGTCAAGATTTATGGCTTTTAGCTGTTGAAAGAGGACTAGATACAAGAATTCCATCACCAAAACAAAAGAAGCTTTCACTAAGAGATAAAGAAAAAATCATTGAAAATAGGAAAAGGATGATCGTAGGGACACCACATAAGGTAAAAGAGGAAATACTGAGACTAAGCGAGTACTATCAAACAGATGAATTTATGATTATTAATAATACGTTTCATTTTAAAGATAAAGTGCAAACATATCATTTATTGGCAGAGATTTTTCTTTAGAATGGGACAAAGGGACAGGTAGATTGTCCCGTTTGAACCTGACCAGAAACATTTGGAAGTGGCTAAAGCTGCATATAAAAAATAATAGAACTTGAAAGTAATTTCACACAAAAATAGCCTGTATCCATGATTACTTGGTAATCATGATACAGGCTATTTTTCGTAAACAAAATAGTCATTAGTCTTTTAATAAACAACAACCGGTTCATAAGTTTCGAGATTATTATAAACCTCTTTCATAACGTTAGGAGGGACATTCACGCAGCCACCGGATCCTGCAGTCAGATAAGCATTGCTTGACCAGTTATTACGCCAGCCTGCGTCGTGAAATCCTTGTCCACTGTTTGTGAAAGGTGCCCAATAGTCAACTTCTATAGAGTAATTAGGGTTACCCGCAGTACTACCAGTAAGGATGTATGGGCTTCTTTTATAGAGAATATACCATACTCCAGGAAGAGTATCTTGATGCGTACTATGTTTACCAGTCACCACATTCGTTGTTAGGACAAGTTTACCATCCTTATAAAGCCAAATCCGCTGATCTTTAATTGACACTTCAGCATAAGTATCGCCAATTCCGTTGTTTGTGAGCGTATTATAGCCATATCCCTCATTATTCCAACCATTTCCGATTATATTAGTGGCAGATAATGATTTTCCTCCCGTTTCAAAAGCTTCTATCACAAGTGCTGCTTCTTTTTCTACATCTAATGCCCAGCCATAGCCTTGACCTTTAACGGATATAATTCGTCCTGAATGAGTTTTAAAGGTGAAATTTTCACCTAATGTGGATTGAGACCGATTTATTTCCGATATTTCATTTGTAATATTGGCAGGGTCAATAGAAACCTCCAAATCTTTCGTGACAGTGGCATTTTTTATCAGGTCACTTGCTTTTAAAGAATACAATTTATCTTGTACTTTATACTCAACAGTTTGCTTTAGAAGCTGTTGAAGCTTATTCTTTTCATTTTTAACAATTTCACTGTCTTCCTTAATTGGAAGAATGAATGAAGACTCGAGATGTATATCGCTACTATACTCTTGTTTATCATAGTTTTTTAATAGAGTAGTAACATCGTATTGAGTGCCATCTACACTTTCTGAAATAATAATTTCTCCATTTTCAAGAATGGCTTGTGCATCCTTAGGTGCTTGTAAAGCCTGATTCATTGAGATGAGTTTTTGTTCAAACTCTTTTTTCAACGTTTCACTACGATATATATCTTTGTTTTTTGGCAATAATGAATAGTTCTTTGATTTGAAAGAAGGGAAAAACGTCCACTGGCTTTTTAAATGTTTTTTGATTGCTGGTAGATCATCTTCTGTAAATTCCATCTGTGTATCTTTGCCGTCTAGAATGAGTTCACTTTCAATATAAACTTCATTGGTCAATACGGATGCTTGCAATTTCTTTAATGCCTCTTCAGCGGTTAAGTGACCAACATTTACGTTATTCATCGTAATCTCGGCATTAAAGTGGTTTGCTTGATAATAACTCAGTCCAATCACTATGAGTATCAAAATAATACCGATACCACTTGTGATAAACTTCCAATTTTTGTACCACGTAACTGTGTGATAGTCGTGCCTTTGTTCAGTAGTTTGTGCTGCAGTGTTTCCCATAACATTTCCCCCAATAATACCTCTACATGTTACTTTTCTTATGACCATTTTACAAAGTTTGCGATTATTTTACTAATATTAAACTTTATCTACAATTTTACTAGAAAAGCTTGTGTGATTTTGTCGTATTTTGCATTTTTTTTATAGTTTTATCGATTTATTTTTTTAGTATAAAGTCTATTTTATTAAATAAGTGGGATTTCATATTGAGAAAAAAAGCCTATTTTTCACTATTGAAAGAAAAATACCCAATTTTAAAGGGAGTCTCTCCTAAAAGAATTTATATATGGGAGACCATTTTGCAGTGTTTCGTTTAAATCTAACACTTATTAATTAATAAATGATTATATGTATACAAAAAGCCTGTAATACCACACTTAAACAGATTTTTTACGATACGTGGGCAATAAGAAAAAGAATAAAAAAAAGAAAAACAACAACAACAAAAAATTTTAAACACCATAGAAAGCGAATAATTCAAGAAGAGGTGATTCGAACTATATAAGACGTTTTTATTGACTGTAACGAACGTTTTGAAGTGTTGAATATAAGTAGTTCATCACGTCTTTCTTTTTCATATCAATCTATAATTTACAAAATATTTACAATAGAACCGCTACTCTAAGCCCTTATATTTTATAAATAATTAATGAAAGGATAACGAGAAAAGGACGTGATGAAAAATGGCAAAATTTCGAATGGTGTTAACTGGTTTTTGGAGAGAAGCATTTACTTTAGAGAAGATGACTACGGATGATAAGTTGTTTTACCTATATCTACTTACGAATGAAAAAACAACTCAAGTTGGAATCTATGAAATAACAAAGAAAGAAATGGCGTTTGAATTAGGTTATTCAATTGAGATTGTGGAATTATAAATGAAACGGTTCACAGAGCTTCACAAATTAATTCGTTACAATCCTGAAACATGCGAAATCGCCATTAAAAACTGGGGGGAATATAATCTTCATAAGGGTGGCAAACCTATGTTGGATTGTATAAAAAAAGAACTAAAAGAAGTGAAGGATACCTCACTACTTTCATATGTTTGCGAAGGCATTGAAAAAGAGGAATTTGTTCGTCTTTTTGAACCTTATATACAACAAGATAATGAAAAAGCTGAAAATAATATCGTTCAAGAAACAGAAGCAGATGTAGTTGTTATGTCCCCTGATCAAAACACAAAGAAAAAAGAAAATGATTTCAACGCAATAAAAGACGATCATTCAAGAACTGCAGATGAGAAAGAAATAATAGAGTTCTGGGATATCAATGGATTTGGCTATTCTAATGTAAATGCAAAAGAGCAGCTGGTAGTTTGGTTAGATGATTCTAGCTTTCTAAATCCTAAAGAGGTTTTACTAAAAGCATTAGGAATTGCCTGTGCAAATAACAAGCGAAGGCTTAACTATGTTATTGGTATTCTTAGAAACTGGGAAAATGAATCGTTAGTAACCGTTGAAGAAATAGATTCTTATTTGCAAAAACACAATCAAATTCATAGGAATAAACAAACAGAAAATATTCCTGATAGAAAAGCAGCTCCAAGAGAATTTGTACTTGATTTAACCGCAGGTGAAGAAAATGAATATCACTGAAAAAGCATTTTTAGGTACTTTAATGAAAGCGGAGTACCTGCTTAAGGATACTATTATTCTACCTGAACAACTAGAAAGTACACGTCATCAAGAATTAATGCGAACAATGGTGGAATGGAACAGAGTAGGTAAAAATATTGACTTAATCTCACTAACAACTTTACCAGACCTTGAAAGCTTTGGTGGAATGTCTTATCTTTCGGAATTGTTATGTTTTGCTGAACTTGATAAATTTGAAGGAATTGAGAAGCTTATACTCGATTCTTGGAAGGAGCGGGAAAAGAGAAACATCCTAACAGTAGCAGCCAATAATGATTGGGAAATTAATAAGGTTATTGCTGAATTGAATAAAATTAATCAAAGTAAAGTTGACGATCATACTTCTTTACTACAAGCACTATCAACGATTTATGAAGCACCGTGGGAAGATCAGAATAATATTCATGCTGCAACAACTGGTATTAATAAGCTTGACGAAATGACGGGAGGGTTTCAGGATGGCGAAGTAACAATCATCGCTGCAAGACCGTCGATGGGAAAAACGGATGTGATGCTTCATTTTGCCAAAAAGTCAGGGTGGGCTGGCTATTTACCACTAATCTTTTCCCTAGAAATGCCGGAAAAGCTAATTACTAAACGCTTAATTGCATCTACAGGTGGTTTTAATCGTTCAAAAATGCGCGATCCAAAAAGATTGCTAAGTGAAAATCAGAAGAATAAATGGGCACATGTAATCGGTCATCTTAATGAAACACATATTCAAATTTTCGATGGAGCTGGACAAACTGTCGCGGACATGAGAGCGAAAACACGTAAAATGCTGAGTATATTTCCAAATAAAAAACCGATTCTTTTTATCGATTATTTAACACTCATCCAACCAGGACAAATTCACGGCGGTAATTCACATCAGCAAGTATCCGAAATCTCCAAATCTCTCAAAATGATGGCGAAGGAGTTCGAATGCCCTGTTATTTGCTTGGCACAACTAAACCGAGCGGTCGAGTCAAGAGCAGATAAACGGCCAATGATGTCAGATATTCGGGAATCAGGAAGCATTGAACAAGACGCCGATGTAATTTTATTCTTATATCGTGAAGCTTATTACGATAAGGAATCTCACGACAATACTCTTGATATCATCGTCTCAAAAAATCGAAATGGATCTGTTGGATACATCTCGGTGAATTACAACAAACATACAGGAGAGATTGTGGAGAAAAAGACAGATTCATATGCACGCGGTACATATTCATAAGAAGAAAATTAGTGAATAATAATAAACTTCCTTTTTTGTAAAAAATAGGATATGAAATCGGTGGTTTGATGGTATAATAGATCTATAGATATGAGGTAATAATAGTTCTTTTTCCTCATACTTCTAATAAAGCAAAGTATAAATACCATTAAAAAAGGGGTTAATAAACATGAGCAAAGAGCAAGCGAAGCCAATTTATTATGACGGTTCCGGTAATGCAAGTTTATCTCCAACAGTACTTTCGTCAAATACATACATCATAAAGCCTGATTATGATAAAAAAACTCTTATTAAATATCCTTATTTTCCTTATATAAGTAAGGGGTAAGTTCTGAGAAGTTAATCACTTATATAGATTTCTAAAAGCCTGGTTGCGAGATGATCGTAGTCAGGTTTTAATTTTTAACTATTTTCAAAGTTGATTTCTTTGTATTTAATGGTCTGTAGTCATCATCGTTCTACCCACGAGTAGGATTAACTTCCCTGCATTTCTCCCTAATTAAGAATATGTTTCATTTTTATTAACTAGGACGTTCCTTGTTGCTCCACCCGATATAGTAAAAAAGTTCACCTCCATAATCTAGTCAATATCATTGGAAAATACGGGTTATCTATTGAATTCCTTATCTTGAAACTGATGATATTTTAATAATGCTAGTAATTCACTTTACACAGCTTAATCTAATTCACTTAAATCATGCAGACATGTGCAGCAAGTTTCATTGTTTGAAACCAGTTTATTTAAATTAAAAAAATTGAATCGTTATGATGATTTATAAAAATAGGGGTATTAGTTGTTATTCAGCAATCTGGCCATTATCTAC
>NZ_NUMC01000163.1:0-3898 GCF_002577655.1 Bacillus sp. AFS040349
AATCTTTTGACACTACCTTGTATGATATCACCTTTACCCGTAAATGGATAGAATAATTGAAGGACTAAGCCCACATGAAACTTACACGGCTTAGTCCCTTTATTTGATTCTTTATTAATTTTGCACACTTTTTACATTATTTTGATCTAATGTTAACCCTAATTCCTTAGCTTTTTCCCAAATACGATCATATGTACTTAACTCTTCTACTTGAACATGAAGGTCACTGTTTAATTTCGTTTGTTCTTGGATTTTAGCTTCAGTTTTTTGAATCTCCATATTAGCTTGATACACATTATAGGAGTTCGCAACAATTGTAATAGCTCCTAATACAAAGAGAGAAACAAATAATAAAATGAGGAATTTCTCACCTGGGGTTATTGAAGCTCTTCTTGTTCTAATAACAGGTTCTTGTTTAGGGGATTGATTTAGCTGCTCCTGACGTTGTTGTTCTAGTTTCATGGCTAAATTACTCATTTTAATAACCTCCTTTAAAATAATCTTTTTCTTTTTAGAGCTTTTCAGCAATTCTTAGCTTAGCTGATCGTGCTCTATTGTTTTCTTCCAGTTCTTGTTCTGATGGAAGAATAGGTTTTCTAGTAATAATTTTTATTTTAGGCTCATACCCTTCTGGGATATATGGCATATTCCTAGGTAATTCAGGTGGTGTTGCCGCTTCTTTAAAGGCTGATTTACATATACGGTCTTCCAAAGAGTGGAATGTGATAACACTCACTCTTCCTTCAGGCTTTAACAATTCAATTGATTGTTCAATTGCCTCTTCAAATACTTTTAATTCATCATTTACAGCAATTCTTATCGCCTGGAAAATTCTTTTGGCTGGGTGTCCACCTTTTCTGCGTGCAGGTGCCGGAATTGCCTCTTTAATAATTTCAACTAGCTCACCGGTAGTTCGAATTGGCTGAGTTTCTCTGTGACTTTCAATCTTTCTCGCAATTTGTTTAGAGAATTTCTCCTCACCATATCGAAAGAAAATTTTCACTAGTTGTTCGTAAGTCCACGTGTTTACCACTTCGTATGCTGAAATATCTGATTGCTGGTCCATTCTCATATCTAACGGTGCATCATGATGATAACTAAATCCTCGTTCAGGCGTATCTAGCTGTGGGGATGAAACCCCTAAATCAAATAGAATACCATCTACTTTGTCAATTCCTATTTCAGCAAGTTTTTCAGATAGGTAACGAAAATTACTTTTGATTAAGGTTACCTTACCTTTATAATTAGCAAGCTTTTCTTTCGCGTTTTCTAACGCTGTATCATCCTGATCAAAGGCGATTAGATGCCCTTGTTCTGATAACTGTGAAAGCAGATAGCTACTATGACCTGCACCTCCTAGTGTGCAATCAACGTAAATACCATCTTCCTTAATATTTAAGCCATCTACTGTTTCCTTTAGTAACACTGTTGTATGTTTAAACATATGTTGTACCACCTCTTCAAATCTGTTTCAGTTAGAAGGAAGTAAATAATCTCCCCCTAAAATCTTGGACTATTCTTAGCTTGTCCATTTTTCTACTCATTCTTTGCTAAAGAGAAGATTATATATCAAAATCAATCATATTTTCCGCAATTTCTTCAAAAGAATCTTCTTGCTCAGCAACATAAGTTTCCCAAATGGACTTACTCCACAGCTCAATCCGATTTGAAACGCCGATCACAACGCATTCTTTTTCTAGTTTTGCATACTGCAAAAGTGGTGTTGCGATATTTACACGACCTTGTTTATCAAGCTCACATTCAGTCGCACCTGAAAAGAAAAAACGGGTAAATGCACGAGCATCTTTTTTAGTTAATGGGAGATTCTTTAGCTTATCTTCAATTATTTTCCACTCACTCATTGGATAACCGAACAAACACTGGTCCAGGCCACGTGTTAAAACGAATGTTTCTCCTAGTCCATCTCTAAATTTTGATGGGACAATCATTCTGCCTTTTATATCAATGGTGTGATGGTATTCTCCCATAAACATGTTCGTTGTCCCCACTTTCTCCCCTTAACTCACCACTTCCCCCCACTTATCTCCACATCTTTATTCTACATTTGTTTTCATAAAAAAAAAACCCTGTATTCACAGGATTTTCAAAAAACTTTTATTTATATTTTGACAATTTTATGTGTTCCATTAAAGGAATATGACAAGTTTAGCAATTCTCCTACAAAATTTGGTCCAAACTTGTTTAAATAGTAATAAACATTCCAAACTCTCTCTTGTGGATGTAAATTTGGAAGTAATGATTGTTCAATTGATTTAAACTTTGACAATTGAGAATCATGCTGTTGTTTCTTCCGATTTTCAACAGTTTTATAAATAAAATCAAGGTGTTCCTTAATAAAATGACCATTCTTTTTTAGCATCGGCTCTAAGCTTTGATCAATTAACAATGCAGCGTCAACCAACTTAGTATGAATCTCGGAAATTTCTTTTTTAGCTTCCTCAATTAAGGGTGCCATATCAACTGGAGACATTTCCTTGAGAAAGTTGTTCATTGAAGACATTACTCCTTCTTGCAGCACTGCCTCTAATTCCACACCCGTTTCCTTTATGTTTCTGTCTATAGCTCTTTCTAAAATAGTCATTTGCAGCCTTGGAAGAACTGGTGGCATTTTTATATCAAATAATGAAAAAACACCTTTTAATTCAGACCAATATGTTACTTCACCCGGACCTGCAATAAAGGCTAATGTAGGAAATAAATATTCCTGCATTAACGGCCTTGTCACAACATTGTTACTGAATTTTTCAGGATTCGTTTCAATCAAATCAAAAAGTTCCGCTCTGGTAATAGTAAATCCAATTTCACTTACTTCATACTCATTATGACTAATTCTCTCTAGAAGGAAACGCTCCCCGTCATGATGGTAGAAAAGGTTAGCACTGTTATCTGTCATTTCTATAATAGGATGATAATCTAATGATTGCATTTTTTGTTGTTGTTCTTTTACTGCGTCGTAAATTCTCTCATTTTGTTCTAAAATTGATTTGAAATATGATTTTTCCAGCTTTCTTAGCTCATGATCTCCTGAATTAATCAGAACAAGCCCTTTATCCTTAAAAAGATCCATGATTACTTTTTCAAAGAATTCAACATATGTTGAAGACTCTTCAGCAAATTGCTTTAAGGTAGAAATCAATTGATTGGAATAATCTGTTTCTCCAAAAGCCTCAAAAACTTGGTCAATCCAATCAAATGTTTTTTGTTTGTTAAGCTCAAGTTGTGACACAGGTTGTTTTTTTACAGGTGAATCCTTTATTGCAAGCTTTCTTGCTATTTGATTTTTCTCTATAAAAACATGATTGATTTCCACAAAATCATGGTCCTCACCAGCAATCCAAAAAACAGGAATAACAGGAACACCTAATTCCTTTTCTTCTTTCTCAGCAAGTACAATGATTGAAATAATTTTATGTATTGTATATAGAGGACCAGTTAATAAACCTGCCTGTTGCCCTCCAATAACTACAAGGCTATCAGGATTTTTCAATCGTTCTATGTTTTCTAATATTTTTTCATCACTGTTTAAACATCGGTTGGTATAGTTTTTCAAGTAAGTTGCAAGCTCTTCGCGTTGATAAGTACGTTCCCTTAAATCTTCAGCTCTTTCTCTAAAAAGAGAAGATGAATGAACGTTATAATCAAAAAAAGATTCAACATGCAACTTTTTCTCAGTTAAGTCATTAATAAATTGATTTGAAGAGCGCAGGGAGAGTTCAACTATCTCCATATATAAACTTCCTTTCTTGATTAAAGTCATATGTTGTCATTTATGTCCGATTGTACGATGTAACAAGGTGAGTATAGCACTTATGGTAATGAAACAAAAAACCTTTGCTTGAATTCTAGTTCTTTTTAAAATTAAGCTATGTTAAATAAC
>NZ_NUMC01000164.1:0-2504 GCF_002577655.1 Bacillus sp. AFS040349
TGTGACCGTCAAGTAGAATGACACAATTTTTGCTCATTAATTTGAAACACTTTGTTCCCCAAATATGGTAGAACGATGCTTCATACGATAACTATCTTCATTTAAATGAATAATCTCTACTCGATGCAGAATTCTATCTAGAATAGCTGTTGTTATAGCTTGATCTCCTAATAATTCTCCCCATTCTTTTGGAGCCTTGTTAGAAGTTAGAATAATGGACGATTGGTTATATAAATCGTTTATTAAATGGAAAAACATATTTGCTTCTTGTTGATCCATTGCCATGAACATCAAGTCATCTATGATAACTAAATCTGCTTCTCTAATTCTCTTCATTCTTGCTTTAGATTTGCGCGTGAATTCTTCCGTTTTCAGATTATGAACTAGGTCTCCCATTGAAGTAAAAATAGCTTTGTATCCTTGGTTTATTGCCTCTATACCTAGCCCGACCGCCAGGTGCGTTTTGCCTACACCAGGCGGTCCTAGTAATATTAAATTGTATAACTGTTCAACCCAAGTTAAGTCTCTTAATCTATTTAATTGTTTATTACTTAAAGACTTCTGTTCTTTCAAATTGAATTCCTCGAGTGTTTTACTAAAAGGAAAGGTAGCCCACTTTAAGCGATTATTTAATTGCTTTTCCTCTCTTCGAGCTTGCTCATAGGTTGTTACATCTAATAAAAATTGAGTGAATGATTGGTCCTTTTGCTCAGCTTCTCTGATCAAATGGGGTAGGTGTTTGGCAGTTTCAACGAGTCTTAATGCTTTCATTATGTCTTGTATTTGTTGAAGTTGACTCATCTTATTTTACCTCCATTAACACCGTGTAAGAATCTACTTTTCTTTTGTGTGCATCTGTTTCTAAAACCCATTCAGACAGCTTGTTCAAAGGTTTGATTTCTATTTTGTTTTCTATAACTGTTTCATTTATCTGGCGTTGACGTTTCACATATGCAACGATATCGCTAAAATCTGTTGCACTAAATAGTTTCCTTTTTACGCACTCTGCTAACGCCTTGGTTAGTACTTCGCTATTGCTTTCTTTTGCTTCACGCAAGATAATTTGCAGTTGGTCTTTAATGTAACGAGGATTTTTCTCTCTAACCTTCTCTAAATATTGATAGGCTCGTTCTTTATCTTCAAATTCCTCGGCCACTGTGCTAATATATGCTTCGACTCCTTTTGTACGGTCTCTACTATGTTTTCTATCTTTTACTAATTGGCCTTTGCCATTTGGAATCATATGTTTTGCAATGATTTCGCCAGTATCAGGGATATAAATAATCAGTTCTTTATTCTCCGTTTCCTTGATACATACTTTATCCAATTTGTTGTATGTGCCAAGTGGAAGAGAGTACCGATTTGAACCGAAACGAATTGTATTGTCCTTATGGACACACCTTGCTATACTTGTATCATAGTTATTTTGAATATCTATTTTTTTGGAGACCGGCTTTAAGTGTTGCTTTTCGAGGAGAAACACTTCAAACGGTCTTTTTTTTGTTGTGTTGTGTACCTTAAAGTTCCCAGTTCTGTTTAGCCATTCCCAACCTTGTTCGTTCCAGGAATCAATGTTATGGAATACTCTATGTTTGGCAAAGTTTTGTTTTATGAATCCTACAACATTTTCTATTCTTCCTTTACTTTCTGGGTCAGCTTTGCGACAAACACGAAGGTTCAAACCCCTAGATTCCCTATAATTTTGAAACTCTTTTGTTAAAATTAAATCTCCACCATTTTCACTAACTACAATTAAACTATCTTGATCATACACAATCTCATTGGTCATTCCACCGTACCACTTGAATGCATTCTCATGCGCTCTAATTACATCCTGTGTTGTAAAAGGTCTATCCAACCACTCTTTATATTTTTGTCTAGAGTGGGAGAGGACAAAGGCTATAAAGGTTAGCTTAATCTCCTTATTATCAGCTGTCTGTTGCCTTGTATGTCCGAAGTCTACCTGCATTTGTTCGCCCATCGGGGGATCGGGGATTGCCTCATACATTCGAGGAGACGTTTCTTTTTTTATCTGGTATTCTTCTCTAAGATCCTTTACATAACTTCTAACTGTACTCTCCCCAATATTTATATCTTCATATTTCTCCAGAAGCCAATCATACACTTGTGCAGCTGACATATCCGGATGCATCCTCAACCAAGATAGTATCAGCTCTTTATTGGGATCTAGTATTCTCTTTTTATTCTTAAGAGATTCTACCCAATCAGCCATCTCCGAAGGTGATTTCTTCAAATGTCTGTAAACTGTTGACCTTGAAATCCCTAACTTTTCAGCTATTTTAGTTTGACTAAATCCTTGTTTTAATAATTGTCTTATTTCCATGTACATTTCCCACTTATCCACCTTTTCTGACCCCCACTGTAAGTAATGAAACTATTATTCATTTTACAGGGGAGGAGTAATATTCATTGCTGGTATATTTGGGTAAATAAGTGTTTCATCAAATCAAGCAAAACTTGTATACTTTATTCTAGCAGTCACA